>JADJXQ010000007.1 GCA_016710335.1 Rhodospirillales bacterium | reverse complement strand
GTCTTGATCCCTTCTTCATCAGGTCTACGGCTGTAACACCCGCGGGCAGTAACATAGCAGCCGCAACTGCGTCTTGATCCCTTCTTCATCAGGTCTACGGCTGTAACTCCTCGCCCGAAATTTCCGCGCTATCGTCGAGGGTTGCGGGGTGCCTCCGCAAGATCGCGGCGCATCCGCAAGTTGACTCATGCATTGTCGTCATCCTCTGCGTCATCGTCCTCCTTTGCCGCCCAATCGTCATCGTCGCCATCGTCATTGTCGTCACCGTCGCCGTCTTCACGATCGCCGAAATCTATGAACCACCGCCCGAGCCCGACGACGCTCCCGTCCCCCGGGATCACTCCGTCGGGCAGGACCGGCCGTCCAGGCTCTCGATGTCTGGCGTTGTCGGCAACGGGTATACCCGCACGTCGTCCTTGCGAGGATGAATGATCTTGGCCAAGCCCTCAAGGAGGGCGTTGAGGTCAGGCTCGCTGAACGTGCCGAGAAAAACCGAGTACTGGACCGGGTACGCACGCTCCTGCAAGAAGCGATGGACCTGGACGAGGCGGCGCGGATCGGCGATGTCGTAAGCGACCACGAAAGTGCGTCGGCGTCTCACCGAAGCACCTCGCGCACATGCCACCGGAACCTCCAGAAGAGGTCGGCAAAGCGCCTCTCCATTTTAGGAGCCTGCGCTTCGTAGAAGCGGATCAGGCGGCGGCGCACATCGGCTTCGGTGCGGTGCTTGACGCCGTGGCGGCAGAAGTAGAGGGCAGCCTCCCAGACCAGCGGCCACAGTTCCCACGCCAAAATCCGCGTAAAGTCGTCAAGCAGGCGCACGGGCGCTCCATAGCCGGTGGCAAAGCGCCCCGCGATGCCCTGGCCGCGCAGGAGTTGGGCTACATGCGCCGAGAGGGCTCCCTTCAGGCAGGCAGCGATGGCGGCTGCCTTTACTGGCGCGTTCAGGGCATCGACGCGGGCTTCGCATGCGGCCCAGGCCTCGGGCCCCCGCATGCTCGCCGGGTGCACTTTCAAGCCGTTAATGGCGGCGATCAGCGATCGGCGCTCCATCCCGCGGATCCAGTCCTCGCGGTGGCCTTTCCAGTCGCGGTCCAGGCAGGCGTCCTCCAGCAGCAGATTGATGTCCTCCTCGGTCCCCTGCGCGCCGACCGCCCAACCGCGGGCGGCGCCGTCCGCCGCAACGAACACCACGGGTACGCCGGCGTCCATGCAGGCGAGGAGGGCGTCGGTGCGCCAAGCGACAGATCCTGACACCACGATCCGCCCGAGCAGCCTTATGGGTGCGCGCGCATCGGCACGGGCATAACGGCGGATCCTGAGCGCGGGACCGTCAAGGACAACTTCCACAGGCTCGGCGGCCCCATCGAGGTAAAGGGCCTTTCGCATCATTGCGTCCCCGACGGACCGGCGCGGAGGTCGCGAACAAAGCCACGGCAGGCGAGGCGCAGCCATCGGCGGAGCGGCGGCACGAAGCGCTCGTAACCTTCATAAAAAGACCGTCTGCCCGCCTTGCCGAGGAGGCATGCGCCATCGTTCTTGGTGAAGTGCGTTGGCCGCAGGATCTCCTGCCGGAACAATTGCCAAACATATCGATCCAGACGCGGACGCAGAGGCTCCACCAGATCGGAAGCGAGGGATTCGCGGCCCGCCAGGGGCTGGTGGAAAACCCCAAGCATTGGGTCGAGGCCGACGATATGCGCTTCGCGCACCGCTTCGGCATGCAGCAGTGTGTAGCCGAGGGACAGGCACGCGTTCACGGGATCGCGTGGCGGGCGGCGGTTGCGGCCGGTAAATCCGAGCGCCGGCGCAAATAGGGCGGCCAGGCCGGCAAAGTGAGCGGCGGCGGCCGCGCCTTCCAGCCCCATCAGTTGATCGAGCGTGAGCGCGCCGACCTCCGACTGCTCTGTGCTGCTTTCCACCAGTCGGGTACGGATGGCTTCTACCGTGACGATCGCGTCCAGGAGCGGCTTGCGGGCATCGGGGCGCGCCTGCAAGCCTTCACGCAACAGGCGTCGCTGAGCGGTGACCTTGGCCAGCACCAGGCTGCGGGCGCGGGCGGCTCTCTCCAGCGGCCGCTGGTGCAGCACATATTGACGCAGACGTATGGAGGCGTCGCCATGAACTGGGCCTTGCACGAGGGTTTGCACGCCACCGTTGCGCCCCCCTAGAACCACCAGAGAGATTCCACGCCGCCAGAGTTCCGCCATCAGCGGGACGGCGATCATGCGTGCGCCCCGAATGACGAGGCGGTCGACGGGGCCGAGCGGCACGGTGCCGGTACGCACGCCGTCCAGGCGCAACACGATGACCCCCGCTTCGTGGTCGAGGTCAATGCCTTTGCGATCGATGTATACGGTAGCCATCGTCAAGACCTTCGGTCAGTCGGATCAGCCAATGTAGAAAAAGGTCTCGTCGCGCGGCGGAAGGGCGATGCCGAGGGTTCGAGGACGGGATCTCGGGTCGAGGCGGACAAACACGACGCTGTCCTCGCTGCGGCGAATGACGTTGCCCAACTCCTGCCTCAGTTCCGCCTTTTCGCGGGGCGAGAGGAAGCATTCGTGCACGGACTTCTGACCGCCGGTGGCGTACGCCTTGACCACCTTCAGCGCCTTGGCGAGGCGCCGTGGGTTGCGGATGTCGTAGGCCACGAGGTAGAGGGCGCGCTTGCTCATGGGCGGATCCGAGAGAGGGATTGGCCTCGGACGTGGGTGCTGGAACGCCTGTGGCGAGAGAGGCTACGGATCGGGATACTCCCGGGAAACGCACGAAGCGGAATCGACGAGCCACCGCGCCGTCTTCGGCCTTTTCGATTCCCCGTTCAGTTGTTGCGGCGAAGCAAATCGTACCCTGCCTTTGAAGCGCCCTCACAAGGGCGTAGGCGAGGGTGAATTCGCCCTGGACCATGGCATGGCTCGCGCCGGCCGGTGCGCTGCCAAGGCATGCCTTGCACAGCTCTCCGATATCCTCCGAGCTCGCGTTAGGCGGCACTGAGGGAAACACGACATCCACAATCGTCGGAGCAAACGCCAGGGCCGCTGCGCGCTGCATTTCGTCCCAGTCGGTGCTCGGGTGGTTGCTGAAGTTGACAAAACAGGGCTGACGTTCGCGCGCGGGTGCGGGTGTCGCGCGCTCGAATTGATCGACCAGTTTGTTGATTTGCTTTATAAGATTTTTGCTGGGAAGCGGACGGTTGCGAAAGCCGGCGTGATCGATGTCGTTGCGGGGATCGGCGATTGTCCGGGCGAAATCCCGGTCGCGCGCGAACCAGGACCGTTCGGCTTCTCTCCGGCTATCACTGGTGAAGACTTCGAGCCCTGGGCAATCAGCCTTGCCATCAGCATAAAGAGTGACCGTGCCTTCGCGGACGATCGTCGCCGCTTCCGAGTACCGCCCCATATGAAGGTAAAGCCGTGCCAAGGCAGCCAGCGCTGCATGACCTTCGGGAGTGTTGAGATTATTGGCGCAACCGGCGAGCGGCGTTGCCATGGCGGCGATGCGGTCGAGAACGTCTGCGAGCGGCGGCAAGACCTTTGCCAGTTGTGTGCGCTCGGCGTCTATGATGTCGGCGAGGCCCTTCGCGGTGCCATCCGTTCCCGTTTTGCCCAGTAAAAGGGCGCCGGTACGCATGGTTTCGAGATCCTGGCCGAACGCGCTGATCGCTTGCGCCAGCCGAGACAACCTCGGCTGCGGGCCGCGTTCATCGGGAAGCGCTTCGGCCCAATCCTTGTTCAGGAGCCGTCCAAGGGCCTCGGCCCGGCTCGCGATGCCGGCGACCCGGCCGGTTTTCAGGAACAGCATGATCTCACGCGCATGATCGAGTAGGTCGACAAAGGGCGTCAGCTCCCAGATGGGAGCCCTGCCAGCTTCATCCTTGGCCTCGAAGCCGCCGTAGACGACGGAAAGCGGCACCTCGCGCACATCGACCGCCCGGATGAAGGCGACGACGGCCGCCGCGAAAAACGGCTGGGAGCGGAAGCCGAGTGTGATGTCGAGGATGACGTGTACGTCTTCCGGCGCGCGCAGAGCCGTTTTGATGATTTCGAACTGCTGCCACAAATCGCGCGACGCGCCTCCTTCCGGGATGTGACGAAGTTCAGCGGCGAACCCGGCGCCACGCAGGTCGCAAAGGATCGCGCTCCCATGCGTCGATTCCGCCTTCTGCGTGGCGAGAATGATAATCTCAGCGGGGTGGTACAATTCGGCAAGCGCGCGCGCGATCCACATTGTCGTCGGCGCGCTCTGTCCGGATGCCAAGTCGCGATACATCACGGGCTGATATTTCCCGGTGCCGAGAAAAGTAACGAGGCGGGTGGTCATCGGTAGGTGATCTCCTCGGCAGCTACCCATTCGGTGTCGCTAGTTCCGATAAAGCGGACGAGAATTTCGCTACCCTTTTTGTTTTCGATGGCGACTTCCTCCTCTCCCAGGAAGGCGCGACGGGCAGGTACTGGTGCGGCTGTTGGCGCGCCTGGCGTGCCCTGAGCGGAAGGGGACCGCGCCGGCGCCGCAGCCGGGCTGCGTTGGCTCAGCCAGTCTCGAACTTCGGGCGTCTCCTGACACAAAAGCAGCCACCCGAACGGCAGCGGATGCTCGCCGATCTCGAGGACGGCGCGGGTCGTCCCTTGCTCGACGTGCCGGCCGGGCTTTGGCGTTGCCTGCCAGCCACGGCGCCAGTCGTCCACCGATTTCGATTCGAAGTGCCCGAAGCGGCCGACCCGCATCAGGATCAACTTTTCGTTGACGCCGATACGGCGGCGCAACGCCCGCTCCACATCTGCGCGTCGGCGTTGCAGCCAGTCCTTGTGGCCGCCGAAGAAGCGGTCGAGTTCCGCCTGCCACCGCCTTTCATGAAAAGCATGGACGGCATTGAGAACCTCATCGAGATCAAGGGTAGCTACCGGCGTCTTGTCCTTGTACTTGTCCTTGTCGCGCGCCGCTTGTTGGTGGCCGCCGTCGGCAACGGTGATGCTGATCGGAAAGGCCGCGATTTGTGCGCCCTTGCCGTCGGCGCAACTCCACAGCCGCTCGACGTGAAGCTGCGTTTTTGGCGCCTTTCCGTCTTTCCAGCCGACGCTGACCTTATCGAAGCGCGTTGCCCGGGCCGGCAGGAGGCCGTCGCTGACGGCCAGCCAGCGCAGCGGATCGCGCTCGGTCTTGCCTTTCGGGCAATCGAAGGCGAGTTCCTGAAGCCGGTTCGAGACGGACCCGGTGGCCTTCGGGTTGTCGCGCAACTTTCGGATCTCTTTTTCCATTTCCGAACCGACGCCGCCGATATGATCGGCATCGTGAGCCAGCGCATTGACGAGAGCGGTGCGCAACGCGCCCTTGATCGAGGATCCCGGGACATAAGGCCGCCCGCCGGTGCGGATGAACGGCGATGCCGCGCCGGTGCGTCGATTCCGAACCAGCGGATCCTCGACCGCCACCTTGAGTTCTGCCAGGGAGGCTGGCCCCACAGCCACCCGCTCGAGGTGATGCTGGGGTGTGACGCCCTTGTGCAACTCCGCCTGGGCCTCCTTCAACCGGCCCCCGTCCAGAGCTTGGAGAAAACGGGCCTGCGCTTGCGCCGGCATGGCGGCCAGCACGGCGGCGGCATCGAAACGCACCAGGTCGTCGCCATCGATCTTGAAGTTTTCGGGCGCGAGCTCCGTCCCGTCGCCGATGTGGATCGGGGTGAGCGGAATGCCGATGAAGGACGTCATGGTCATCGCGGCTCTCCGGCGGCTTCGGCTTCGGTGAACGGAATCGCGAGATGGTAGGCGTTATGGCCAACCTCTGCCCGCTCCTGGTGGACGCCGGTGAGCCACTCGCCGAAGGGCCCTCCGTCGGTCGGCGTGAAGGTTGCGCCGGGGCGCGTGAGCAGGATTGGATACTTCCAGGGGACAGTCGTCAGCAGGCTCGCGCCGACCTTGCCGAAGTGGGTGAACAGCTTGTAGCGGGGCGTTGCCATGTTGGCCGTGAGGCAGCCGTGGGAGAGGCCTCAGCATCCGGTTGCCCGCATGCTGATCGAGCCACCCGGCATCGGTGACATCGACCACTGTGAAATGGCCGCGACCCCAGGTGGCGTCGCGGCCGTAGCCGGCCTCGCCGACCGCTTCGAACAGCGCCATCAGGTCCTGTGGGGTCGTCTCGGCGCGCACGTATACGTCTCGCTCCGGCTCGTTCGTATAACTCCAGTCCTCGTCGACGAAATAAAGGCCGCCTTCTTCAGGAGTGGAGCCGGTATGCCGGTCGATACTATTGTGGGCGATGCGATGGGGGCGAGGGGAAAGCGCGGGTCCGGACGTCGCACGAGCCAGCAGCAGCGGGTCCGCCACTTGGCCGCGAAGGTGCTCCCACCGGTCGATCGGGAGCCATGGCCACTTGGCCCGCTCCTTGTCCTTTCCTAGGCGCTCCAGCCGTTCGGGGGTCATCTTTCCACTTCCGGTCGCATGGCGCGGGGCAGGCCGCACCAGGGGCCGGGGCAGGAGACCGGCGGGGAAGCCATCGGACAGCGCCCAGGGCGCATCGGGCAGGCCCTTGAGCCAAGCAATGAGGGCCTGCTCGCCCGCGTTCTCCCGCTTCGCCCAGCACAGATGCCCAAACAACGTGCCCGACGTAAGCGGGGTGCCGAGCGGCGCCTGCAGCGCGATGCGAACCCGGAACAGGCTCATGGCGCGAAGGTGACGATGCTGGGAGCGCGGGCCGGATCGAAGTGTGCGACGCGAAAGGCGTTGTCGATCCGCTGCTCCTCGATGCCATCGCCAAACACCTTCACATCCTCGAACCGCACCCGCCCGTAGCCGCGGGAGCCGGAGCCACCAAGGGCATCCTGTTCGAGGAGATGCAGGCCGGCGAGCAGCCAGTTGAGGCATTCCCGATCGCGTGCGCCACCATCGCCGGTGTCAAACATCCGGAACACCATCTGCAGGTCGAACCGTGCGCCGGCGGGCACACGCTCGAGTTGCCGTAGGCCGCCGTCGAGCGCTTTACCTGCAATTCGATCGATCGCGACCTCAGTCTTTTCTTCAACTCTTTCAAGACGGTTTTGCTTGGCCGATTGCAACCACTCCGCATTGATCGCCGCATCACGCACGATCAGCCGTGTCGGACCGCCGTTCCATCCCTTTGGTCGCGCTGACATACCGAAGATTCGCAAAACCGGATCTTCAGGGCTGAGATGATAGCGTTCGCTCTCGTTGAAGCCCCATGGCTTGCCATCGTGGTGACGGATACTGTCAAAAACGGGTTGAAATCCCCACTACAACAGGAAACGGAGCTTCCCTTTAAGGCTGGACCCCGGAATGTAGGGTTCGCGCGAATGCGGATTTCGAATGACAGGAAGGTCAATGCCTCCAATCTCAATGTCATCTTTCCCACAGCCGATGTGGAGCCCGGTCAGCGTCTCGATGATGCCCTCGATCCGCACGCGGCCAAGAAACCGCAATTGGTATTCTTCCATGGTTTCTTCCCTTTATATAAGTACTTTTCTGACCTACCTGTTCATTTCGCGTTCATATCGATGGTATGCAACGACAGCTTCGAAGTGTGGAGCAAAACCGAGCAAAAAATCATTCCTAGTTCTTACGGCGTTCACGTGCATATCGATGAACTGTAAAAAGTAACGGGGTATTTTTTTGGAATCACGTGCCCAAGAATAATGAGCATGCGCCTTTAACAGTGCGAGCCTGGCCTTTATCTGGTCATCAGGAAAATCAGGGTCGCCTTTTGCTTCGTTCCGCAGAGCACTGACGACGCTATAAAAGCGGCGAAGCTGAGTAGGCTCAAATTTCACTAGGGCCCTGGCGGCATCCCTGGCTTCCGCATCGAACAATTCCGCCCGTGCTACGAGCTGGTCTTGATGATTTGATTGCGACTGAAAGTATATGACGCTGTTCGATGTCATGGCGCATTTCCTGTTGCGTTTTAGCGGTTGCGGTAGATAGCGATGGTGATGGGAAGGCGCGGGTCCGGCAGATCGGCAACGCGGCGGCTTTCAGCCGCCGGTGACATTGAGGAGAGGTTGCCGCCCATAAGTTCATCGAGGTCCGCGCAGAGCGCCTGGGCCGTTGCGGCGCCAAGACGCTCGCGCAGGCGCGCCAGGTGATACCCCCAGCGCGCGCGCCAGTTGGCAGCCGCCGGGTTCCTCCCGCTCTCGACCTCCCGCCGCTGGCTGTCCAGGCTCAGCATTTTGTAGAGGAACGTCGCGGGAAGACTGCCCTCGCGGATTAGCCCGTTCAGCCATTCGGCCCGCTCGATCGCCCATTCCAGGGAGCCGACGCCACCGGTCCACGGGATCGGATCCTCGACAACCAGGCAGACGCGATTCCGCCCGACCTTCTTGGCGCCCTCAAGGCCGTCATCGGCCTTGGCCCGTTTAAGGCGGTCCTCGGCCCGGCGCACTGCTCTGTTCAGAGGCTCATCGGGGCTGACAAACTCGATGCCGGCGGAAAGCGTGATATTGGGGTTGTGGCCTACAAACCGGCCGAAGTCGTCTTGCAGGCGCGCGGCGAGTCTGATGCCGTCCCGCCATGGCGCGATCAGGAGAACGTCATCGCCACCGGCGTAGACGGTGTAGGTGTTACGAAATTCGGTCCGGATCAGGTGGTCGAGATAGCCGGTGAAGAACGAATCGATCATTCGGGAGAGCTGGGCGGCCCGCCCCACCGAGATGCGATCGCCAAGGCCATGGCCGAACACAAAGCCAAGCCGGTCGACATCGGCCTTGACCACCGACAGCATTGCGCGGCCGACAAAGCGCTGTTGGGAATCGAGCCACTCCCGCGCGTCGGCGGCCAAGTGTTCGAGCAGCTTGACCTTTCCTTCCTCGGAGACTTCCTTCGCCTCCTTGCTCAGGTCCGCGTAACGGCCGTGGACATCATCGTCCCGTTGCAGCGTTGGCACATGGTTGGCGAGGAACCGGTCTGCGGCCGGAAACGAGCCATGGCCTTCCCTGCCGCGCAGCCGCCAACCGGAGATGACAGCCCGCCGCGCGTTGAGGTCGGTATGGACCTCGAACGCCCTGTCGTGAACCGTTAGAGCAACACTGCCAAGCAGCGATCCGATGCTTTCTTCCGTCCCCCAGGTCACAGCGACGGCTTTTGGCAGTGTTTGCCCCCATCGGGCCTCGTCCGCGCACGCAGGACAGCGCTTGATATCGTCTTGTGTGTCGCCCTTCGCGTCGGCGGGAACAGGTCGCACGCCACAAGTTGGGCAGGCACCTGCGGCGGGGAAATCGACGCGCCGCACGCTCTCCTCCAAGCCCCGGCCAGAATTGGCGAGGATCGACGCAAGGGGGCGTTGCTTGGCCTCCTCGACGCATGCCGCGATCCGCTGCTGGGTTTCCCCGAATGTCTTCTGGTTGAAGTCGGCGCCGGAGAGTGGCGGGCTGAGAGCCAGACTCATCACCAGATCGCCCACGTAGCGATCGAGCATCCACTTGTCGATCTCGCGGCGCAGACCCTCGACGGTTGCTTCCACATCCGCCAATTCCGGAACGAGGATCTGGAACCGTCCGCCGGCGCCCTGCAAGAGGCAGTACGGCGGGAGGCCGAAGACCCGGCGGCACTTCCAGGCCGCCGCCTCGCAAATCTGGCTGATCAGGAACGAGCGGGCGCGCAGGATGCGGTTGACACCCTTCACGCCCTCGCTCTTGAGGCGGAACAGGCTCGACTGGATCCCCGACAAATCTCCGACCACCACCCGAAACTTCGCACGCTCGCGGTCCTTGATGGCCTTCTCGTCGCCAAGTTCGCCATGCGCCTCGTGATGCCGGTACAGGCAGGCGGCGAAGGCGGCAACGGTCCGATTGTGATCGTGCAGGGAGACATCTGGCTGATCAACGGTCGAGGAAGGGATGGCCCAGGTGAAGCGTTCCGAGAGTGCCAAAAGCCCCTCGTGGAACTGTTCGACGCTTACGGAAACATCACAAAGGCTGGCGAAAGCCTCTCCAAACGCCTCCCACAGCCGCGCGTATGCATCAGGCAGGCCGGTGCGGTTGATTTTCCCGGGGAACATCGCCGTCGGCGTCAATGCCTCAACGCCGTAAAAGGAATCCTTCGGTGTTCCCAGGGCAAGATTGACGTTTCTGAAAACGCTTTCAAGCGGAACGCGCCGGAACGCGTCCCAGCCCTTGTCGTCCTGTTTGCGTTCTTCGACTTCGTCCCCCGCCTCGCGATCCATGCCGGCCGAAAGCCGGTCGGCGATTGCAGACAGCCAGTGGAGCGGCGTGCGGGGACTGTGATGGTAGACGGCGCACTCGCGAACGTGGTTGCTGTCGATGCCGTGCGGAAATGCAAGGTTCCGCCGTTCCATCCATTCGAAGAACGCATCGGTCAAAAGGGCGTGCTTGTGGCTGTAGCCGCCGTGTCCGTCGGGGGGCAGCACGTCGCTTTCCCGGGATTTCACTGCGGCGGCCATGGTCCGGCTGCTGCCAAAGGCGGGTTGCATGAACTTGCCGATATCCTCGAAGAAAGCGCCAAGCGCCACCTCGTCGATGCTTGCAACTTCTGATCTTGCCATCGCAGACGTTACCTTCCGGCTGGTTGGTCGATACAATCGGCCGATACCTTGTCCTTGCAGTGCCTCTGGCGGAGGATCGGGACAGGATCACAGGTCGGGCTCGCCGGTAGTGGCGAGCCGGTAGTGACCGAGGCCCATGGTCGTGCCCTTGCCCGCCTGGATGTACTGACCGAGCCACAGGTAGGGCCAAAGCGCCTCTGCGCGGCAGAGGTCCAGGCCAACGCTGCCGACAATTCCGCCCATCTGCATCAGCGTGCGTTGACGCGAGGAGCTGCGAACAAGATCGGCCCAGCGCAGGCTCTGAGCGAAGATATCGACGCCCTGCGCGAGACGCTTGAGTTGCTGGAAATCGGCCGCCAGCGCGCTTTCGCCATGGAAGTACATGAGCATCGAGACGCGGCGGACGAGGCTCGAC
Organism: Rhodospirillales bacterium; assembly: GCA_016710335.1. NCBI lineage: Bacteria > Pseudomonadati > Pseudomonadota > Alphaproteobacteria > Rhodospirillales > Rhodospirillales bacterium. The sequence goes on along the minus strand of JADJXQ010000007.1, from coordinate 228,094 downwards.
AACAAGTGCCGCGCGGCAAAACGTTCAGGGGCGACGAGGTTGCCCGCCTCCTTGAGCCGAAGCGGAGTGACAACCCTTACCACGACCCGCCCCGGACACTGCGGCGGGAACACTTCCGCGGGCTGCGGCAACCTGATGAAGCTGTTTGCTTCGTATATCGTTTCCGGCTCTCCATCCTCGTTGAGCGGAAGCCGTTCGGCCCGCATGAGCGCGACCGGCACCCGGCGCGCGGTCAGGCCGTGCTCACCAGCGATCTCGAACGCTCGCACGAAATAGCCGAGGTGGCGCGAGGCATGGCCGAAGATGGTGAGTTCAAGCGGAAGAGCGTCCCCCTCCTCGCAAACTCGCGTCGCGATAGGTCCGGCGTAGAGAGAGAATGGATTGGGGACGCGTTCGTAGCGGGTCATCCTCTCTGCCGTCGCCGGCGGAGGGGTTTCAAAAACGTATGGATAAATGCAACTGGCGCTGAGCATGCAGCCCTGGCACGGCCTCATGCGCATTGCGCAAACGGTGCGCTTGAGGGCAGAGCCAAAGGCGCCGCGCCAAGCGAAGCCGGCATGAGCCGGCAGACGGAGTTGTTCTTTGCACCGGAAAATCAATCGCGTGCGAACGAGCGGTAGTTGCGGCTCGGCCGACAAGATTTCAGTAACCTCCGAGCGGAACGATTATGCCATTTTTATCACATGTTCCGCGCGGCAGTAACGGTGAAAGCATATACGTCACCCAAAACCGGCACTTATCGTGCGCGTTTGGGGGTGCAGGCGCGGCGGTTGGCATTTTGAGCGCCTGCCGCGGGAAAGGCGTCTGGGCTTTCTACCTTTATGCGCGGCGCGCATGGGTGCGATGCATCAAAATCTATGTTGCTTCTGCGAAATGGCTGCTATACATCAAAGTTAGATGTTGCATCGCAGCATCACGAGTTTTCCGGTTTCGAGCGCAAGGCTCGAATACAGGGCTCGTTCCCAACGGGTCCTACGTCTCCCTAGACGTGAAGCCTCCCTGCTAGACTTGCCGGGCTTTTTAGCCCGGCATTTTCTTTTTCCCCGGCAATTCCCTTTTTATCGAGCGGCCACGTCGGCTGACGCCTCGCGCGCCGCGCCGCGCCGCCTCGCCTCGCCGCGCCTAGGCGCGCCGCGCCGCGACGGTCAGCTCTGGTCCTGGGCGCGCTGGGCGACGATGTCGTCGGCGAGCTTGCCGACCAGCTCTTGCAGGTGGTCGAATTCCCATTCGAAAGTGCCGACGCCGAGGGTCGAGGAGCGCAGTTCGACGATCAGTCCGTGCATCTCCGCCTGCGGTAGCTGGACAGACACTTCGTCCCAGCCGGCCCAGCCATCCTTGGGCTCGAAGCCGAGGATCTGACCGCGGCGGCTGGAGACGATGCGCTGCACCCGCGACGTGAACTCCGTCGGCACCGCAATGCGCACGTTGAAGATGGGCTCCAGCAACACCGGGCTGCATTTGCGCATACCCTCGCGCATGGCCATCGCGCCGGCCTTGCGGAACGCCATGTCGGAGCTGTCGACCGAGTGATACTGGCCGTCGGTCAGCGTCGCCGCCACATCGACGACGGGGAAACCCAGCGGCCCGCGGTTGAGCGTATCTCGGATGCCGGTCTCGACCGCGCCGAAATAGTTCTTGGGCACGGCGCCGCCGGTGACGGTTTCCGAGAACGCGAAGCCGCTGCCGCGCGGCAGCGGGCGAATGTCGATATGGACGTCGCCGAACTCGCCGTGGCCGCCCGACTGCTTCTTGTGCCGGGCGTGCTCGCTGACCGAGCCGCGGATGGTTTCCTTGTACGGCACCTGCGGGCGGCTCGATTCCACTTCCATGTTGTACCGGTTGCGCAGCCGGTCGACGGCGATGAGCAGGTGCATCTCGCCTTGGCCCCAGAGCAGGAACTCGCCGGTGTCCGGGTCGTGGCCGAAGCTCAACGACAAATCCTCGTCGGTAAGGCGCGCCAGCGCCCCGGTCAGCTTGACCTCGTCCGAGCGTTGCCTGGCGCGGATGGCCACGGAGAACAACGGCTTCAGCGGCTCCGGCCACGCCCCCCCGGTGGCCTTGCCGGAGGGAGAGAGGAGGGCGCCGGTGGCGACGCTGTCCATGCGGCCGAAAGCGACGACCTCGCCGGAACCGGCGCTCGGGACCTTTTCCGTCTTCTGGCCGACCATGCGACTGATGCCGCTCAACCGCTCGCCGCCGAGCGTCATGCCGTCCGTGATCTCGCCATGGAACACCCGGGCCAGGGACAGCTTGCCGGTGTGGGCGGCGTGCAAGGTCTTGAACACCCGCGCACACGGCTCGCCGCCGGCGTCGATCTGCAGGCGGGCTGCGGTGATCGCCGGTTCGGGGGCCTCATGGCGGAGCGCCTTCAACAGCCGCGTGATGCCGTGCATGCCCTCGGCCGAGCCGAAGAACACCGGCACGATCTGGTCCTGCTGCAGGTCGCGGGTGAGGCTGGCATAGATCTCGTTGCTGGACGGGATGACGTCTTCCAGGAGCTGCTCGAGGAGCATGTCGTCGAAGTCGGCGAGCGCCTCGAGCATCCCTACTCGTGCCTCCTGCTCGCGCTCTGCGACGGCTTCGGGAAGCTGGATCAGCTCCGATGCGTCGCCGGGTCGCCACCGGAAGGCCCGCTCGGAGACAAGATCGACGAAGCCGGTGATCTGCTCGCCCTCCCGAATGGGAATCTCACGAAGCACCAACGGTCGATTGGAAACGGCCTGCAATGCTTCCAGCGACGCGCGGATTTCGATCGACGGGCTGTCCGCCTTGTTGATGAACACCATGTGCGGGATGGCGTGCTGGTCGAGGAAGCGGAACAGCGGCGCCAGGGTCAGGGCTTTTTCGGGCTCCGGCTCGCAGACGATGACCGCCGAATCAACCACCATCAACGCACTGAAAGCCTCCTGCATCAATTCGATCGAACCGGGGCAATCGAGGAAGGTCCAGGTCTCGTCCAGATACGTGGTGGTGGCGACGTTGACTTCCGTACTCATCTGGCGGTCGCGGGCTTCCTGCGACGCATCGCCGACCATGTTGCCTTCCTTCACGCTGCCCTTGCGCGTGATGGCGCCGGTGCGGAACAAAATGCTCTCCAACAGGGTCGTCTTGCCGCTGACGTACGGGCCGACGAGGGCGGCGCAACGGGGGGCGGCAGGCTGTTTCTGGGTCACAAACGTCCTCCCGGATTGAAACTGTTATGGAACGCGATGCGCGCCGCAACGCCTGACGTAACCCGTGGCTCCGGGTCGGAGCACGGATCGAGAAACCTACCGACCCACGGCGGGGAATCAAGGGGAAAGACCGGGCGGCCGTGCTCGCGGCCTGCCGGCGGGCGACGATGTTGCTGCTGCGAGCGCGCGAATCAGGGCCGTTGGCGCCGCCCATTAGATGTACTAATTATAGACAACCTGAAGTTGTTTTGGTACAGTGACCCCGATTTTGGCGGAGAACGCTCGCACATGTGGCATTTTCGCATCCTGGAGGCCCAAAATCATCCACCCCATAAGGGTTCTACCCTAGATGCCGATGGGTACCGCGGATGAGCAATACCAAGGCGCCCGCTCCGACCACCCGGATCTGTTTTTTTGTACCGTATACAAGTTGTATTCTTGAGTGATAAACTTATTCGAGATCGGAGCAGGGGAGGCGATGTTGGGTTTGGAGCCATTCGGCGGTTTTCGAGCGGACGCGAGAGTTCGAGCAGCGTCAAGGTGCATCGACCGGCGCGGCAAGCGCGGTCGGAACCGTCATGCATGAATGGGCGCCGTGCCGGGATGTCGCCCTCTAACTGCTGGACCGAACAATGAAAGGCTATGGCGATGATCATGGGCAGTGTTGATGCATTGAACGCAAGCCGGAGCAACCGTCGGACTCTTGTGGAACACTGCAATCGGCGCGCGTCAAAGCTCAGCGACTGCGGCATCGTCTACTTCGGCGGCGGCTGGTTTGTCGGTAACTCCACGTCCGGCCACCACATCGTGGACCGCCTCGTCGACCGCTTTCCCCTCCTCTATGTAGAAGTGCCGGGACGGCGCCGGCCATCCGTCAACGGCAAGGACTTCGCGAAGATCGGGCGGACGGTTTGCCAGTCGTTGCAGCCGCCGCGACGACTGCAAAGCAACAAGCGCCACGAAATGTGGCTGTCTACGGTGCCCCAGCTTCCATTCCGCTCCCTGCCGGTGGTGCCATGGCTTAATCGATGCTTCGGCACGGCCGCCGTGCGGAAGGCGATCCGGGATGTCGGGTTCAAGGATTTCATCCTCTGGTTCGACCAGCCGCATCCAGGGTTTCTTGCGGGCCACCTCGGCGAACGGTTCACCGTCTACCACTGCATCGACGACTATGCTGCGTTCCCCGACGCCGATCGCGAGGCGCTGACCCGCATGGATGCGTCGTTGACCGAAGTCGCCGATCAGGTGTTCGTGGCGCCGCCGAGCCTGCTACGGGAAAAGCAGCGGCTGAACGCCACTGCGGTGTATGCGCCCCACGGCGTCGACGTCGATCTGTTCGCTCGAGCGTCCGACCCGGCAACGCCGGTGCCCGATGCCGCCGCTGGCCTCAAGCATCCGGTGATCGGATTCTTCGGCATGCTCGGCGCCTGGATCGACGTGGCCCTGATGGAGCGGATCGCGCGCAGTCATCCGGAGTGGACGCTCCTGATCGTCGGTCCGGTGGCGACCGATGTGTCCTCCCTCAAGGCGCTGCCCAATGTCGTGTTTGCCGGGCCTCAGCCATACGCCGAGCTTCCGCGCTGGGCGAAGGCGTTCGACGTCGCCATCATTCCGTACCTCCGCAATCAACAGGTGATGAACGCCAATCCCCTCAAGCTGCGGGAGTACCTGGCGACCGGCAAGCCAATCGTGTCGGTCTCGAACCCCGAGATCGATCGGTTCGCCCACTGCATCGGCGTCGCGCACGGTGCGGACGACTTCGTTGCCAAGATCGAGATTGCCTTGACGGAAGATACGCCCGCCCGCAGCAAGCAGCGCAGGGAGGCGGTGATGAACATGAGTTGGGAGGCGCGCGTCGACAAGATCCTCGCCACCGTCGAGAAGTCATTCCGACTCAAGGCGCGCACTGCCTGATCCGCTGCCTTGCGTCCGGCGCCGCGCCACGGGATCAGACGGTTACGTGCAGCGACCGCGCATTCGTCTTTGAATGCGCCGGTGCGCTAGCGACCGCAAACTTCAGAAGACCGCGCCTTCGCCGGGTAGCGGTCGCTCGCAACGATCGCGCGCCATCTGTCATTGTGGCGTTTGAACCACGGCGAGATGTCGTAGCCGGGGTTGGAGAACGACCATCCGGCAGTCGTGACCGTCTCTATCCACGTGCCGATGTGCTTCGACGCGTTGCCGTCGCAGACAAAGCCGCCGTAATCGCGAAGGGCAACCAGGAATGCCCGTAGCCCGACCAGGTACTCTTGTTCATTCTTGCGGCTGCTGTGCACGGCCGCCTCGATTTCGGCGTCGCTGATGTCGAGAAAGTAGCGCGTGCCGAGAGGCGGAAAGGCGGCGTTGCTCCAGCGGTTGTTCCCGTGGGGCGACGTCGCGGGGGCCCGGTACGCGCGCGGGTGGCCGCCATGCACGAGCAGGGGCACGGCGTGCGGGATGTAGCCCTGCCGCCATTCTTCCGCGGTCGTCAGCATCGCGAACGTCTGGATTCCGCACGCCCGCAGGCCTCGCATCGACCCCTCGTAGGTGCGCCAGTCAGCGGGCGGCGCAGTGATCGGGTGGTGCGCGCGCCCGGAGGTGACCACCAGGTTGCCGCGTCTCACCAGCAGTCGCCCGTCCGCCTGCAGTCCGCGCACGCCGTTCAGGTTCCATTCCCGGCCGGTATCCATCTCCAGCACCACGGCGCCGCGGTCCGTCCTGGCCGGCCCCAGCCAAACCGGCCAACGCGGATCCCACGGCACCCGCTGTCCGCTCCGCAGGTTGCCCCATTCGGGATGATTGTCGGCGATGATCTCTACGCGCGGAGTGTCGGCGGTCGCCCGGTACACGGCCAGGTTGCTCTGGATGGTGCCGATCGCCAATGCGCCATTGCCGCTCGCTGCGAGCAACGCCCGCACAAGGTCCGCTTCCGTCTCCGGGTCCTCCAGCGGCAACCCCTTGACCGGAATGTTCCAGGGCGCGCGCGACCCATAAGCCCGCACATAACCTTCGGCGCACCTTGGTTTGGCGCCCGGATCGACGCCTGCACTGCCAAGCGCCTGCGATGCCGCGATCGGTGCCGAAACCGCGACGGCGATCACACTCAAGCGCAGGAGCAGTCGGCAAAATTCTCGGCTCATCAACAGCAGGGCCCTTCCGGAATGCAGTTCGTCAACTCAAAGTAGTGTATGCGACATGATGAGCCAGCGCAATCGACGCGTCTCCGGGTGGCCGGGCGGCGCGTCCGGCGGTTGGATATCGCTCATTAATGCAATCGCGATATGATAGCTGCGAGTCATGGCAGCAAAGAGGCCTGATGTGCGTGTCGCCCAGATCCTCTGCAGTGGACATTATGCCGGCGCCGAGCGGGTCGCCTGCGAACTGACCCGCGCCCTGGCGCCGGTGGTCGAACTGTCGAAACTCTACCTGATCCTTGAGGCGCGGAGCGGCGAAGCCGCCTGCCGCAGCCTGACCGCGAGAATCGACGCATTCGGCCTGGATTATGACGTCCATCCAATCCATCAGCCGATGTCGCTGGCGCTCATGCGCACCATTGTCGCGGCGTGCCGTCGCGACAGCATCGACATCGTCCACAGCCATTCCTACAAGGCTGCGTGCTTCATCTCTCCCATCTTGAAGGCGGCGGGGGCGGTCCGTCGAAGCGTCTTTACCCTGCACGGCATGGGACGTCGGTCGCGGTTGAAAACCGTTCACGTCAAGTCTCTCGTTGGCGCCGGCGCGCTGCTGTCGGACGCCGTCATCGGCTGCGCCCGGCCCATCACGACGGCCTATTCCAGGATCCCGACGCTCGCCGGGAGGATGGAGACCATCCCGAACGGCATCGATGTCGACGCCGCCCTGCTGCCGCCGGCCGGCGCGCGCTCGGTACTGGCGCAGCGGTACGATCTGGACCCGGATGCGATCTGGATCGGCGCCGTCGGCCGGTTGGCCCGGGAGAAGGACTTGCCTTCGCTGTTGCGCGCCATCGCCGATCTGCGCAGCCGCGTTGCCGAGCGACGGGTGCAACTGCTGATCGTCGGCGAAGGCCCGGAGCGGGATGGCCTCGTGCGGCACGTCGCTGACCTGGGCTTGCGCGACACCGTGATCTTCGCCGGCCATGTGGACGCCATCGCGGACGTGTACGCGGCGCTCGACATCCTCGCCCTCACGTCTGTGAGCGAAGGCACGCCGATGGCGGTGCTGGAGGCCATGGCTTATGGCGTGCCGGTGGTCGCTTCGGCGGTCGGCGGCGTTCCGGACATGGTCGAGGACGGAACGACCGGCCTGTTGTTCCCGGCCGGCGACGTCGCGCGATGCAGCGACCAGTTGCTGGCGCTGATCGCGGCGCCCGCCTTGCGCCGGCGCCTGAGCGACTGCGCCCGGCAGCGGGTCCTCTCCCGGTATGGGATTGCCCAATGGGCGGAGCGCCACGTGTCCCTTTATCGACGCCTTCTCGCGGCGTCGGGATAGCCCGCGACGCCGGTGGGCGGCGGCCGCCCTACGCCGTCGACGCCGTCAGCTCTTCGACCTTGCGCAACAGGAAGTCGCGGAACACGGCGATACGGTTCGAATGCCGCAGCTCCTCCGGATAGACGAAATAGACGTCGACGGTGGGCCCGACCATTTCCGGCAGGATCTCGACGAGGTTGGCGGTTTCCTGGTTGAGGTAATGGGGAAGGGCGCCGATGCCGATGCCGCTCTGCACCCCGCGAAAGATGGCGTACGTGCTGTTGACCTTGAGGAACGGCTTCAACGGCGGCGCGCCTTCGGGCCCGACGTTGAGCAGCCAGTTGACGTTGGGCACCGGGATGCGCGCATCGTCCCCGAACACCACGAGGCGATGGGCGATGAGGTCGGACGCCGAGCGCGGCGTGCCGTGCTTGGCCAGGTAGGAGGGGGCGGCGAACACGTGATACTGCATCGACATCAGCCGCCGCCGGATCAAGTCGCCCTGCGTCGGCGGCATCATGCGGATGCCGACGTCGGCCTCGCGCATGGACAGATCCAGCTCCTCGTCGGTCAGCACCAGCGACAGCTCGATGTGCGGGAACTCATCGAGGAATTCCTTGAGCCGCGGCGTCAGCCAAACGGAACCAAAGGCGATGGTGGTGGTGATCCTGAGAGGGCCGAGCGGCCGCTCGCGGCTCTCGGTGATGCGCGCCCGGGTCATGGTCAGCTTGGCGAGCACCTCGCGCGCCGTCTTGTAGAGGATCTCGCCCTGCTCGGTCAGCATCAGACCGCGCGCGTGCCGGTGAAACAGCGGCACTTCCAGCGTCTCCTCGAGCGCGCCGACCTGACGGCTGACCGCCGACTGGCTCAGATTGAGGGCCTCGCCGGCGCGCGTGAAGCTGCCGGCGTCGGCCACCGCATGGAAGACGCGCAGCTTGTCTAGGTCCATGACGGAACCGTTCCGTGCGCGATGAGAATCATTCTGCGGCGATCATGTCGGGGGACTGGACCATCAGAAACTTCTCGCTTTCGAGGGCCGCCATGCATCCGGTGCCGGCGGCTGTCACCGCCTGTCGGAACACCTTGTCCTGCACGTCGCCCGCCGCGAAGACGCCGGCGACGCTGGTCCTGGTGCTGTCGGCGGCGGTGACGATGTAGCCTTCGTCGTCCATGTTGATGCGCCCGCGGAACATCTGGGTGTTCGGATCATGACCGATGGCGACGAACACTCCATGCACCGGAACGTCGCGCACCGCATCCGAACGGGTGTTCCGAACGCGCACCGCAGTGACGCCCGGAGGATCTTCGTCGCCGAGGATGTCGAGGACAACCGAGTCCCAGACCACTTCGATCTTCGGGTTGCGGAACAGCCGATCCTGGAGAATCTTTTCGGCGCGGAACTGGTCGCGGCGGTGGATCACCCACACCCTGGTCGCGAAGTTGGTGAGGAACAAGGCTTCCTCCACCGCGGTGTTGCCGCCGCCAACCACCGCGACTTCCCGGCCGCGATAGAAAAAGCCGTCGCACGTCGCGCACGCCGAGACGCCGAACCCCTGGAACCGCTGTTCGCTCGGCAGTCCCAGCCAGCGTGCCGAAGCTCCGGTGCAGATGATCAGGCTGTCACACCCATATGTTTGACCGGAATCGCCAACCAGCCGGAACGGTCGCGAGGCGAGATCAACACTGGTGATGGTGTCGTCGATCATCTCCGTGCCGACCCGCGCCGCCTGACCCTCCATCTGCTCCATCAGCCACGGGCCCTGCACCGGGTCCACGAACCCCGGGTAGTTTTCCACGTCGGTGGTGATGGTGAGTTGGCCGCCCGGTTGCAGGCCGCGGATCAGCATCGGCTCGAGGTTGGCGCGCGCGGCATAGATCGCCGCCGTGCATCCGGCGGGGCCGGAACCGAGGATCGCGACTTTGCTGTGTCTTATCGCCGTCACCGCTCGAAGCTCTCCGAGGCCTCGTCAAGTCCCGTCCGGACCATAGATATATGACCGTGTTCAGGCAAGACCGACGGCCGATCGCCAAGTTCGCCGCTAGCGGCAACGCCTGCTTGGCAGGGCCCGTGTTCGTGTAATATAATTTCCGCACGACAAAAGATGTCGCGGGAACAGGACGTGCCACGGGTCAAACTGGACAGAATCGATCTGCAGATCCTTCGCGACCTTCAGGAGGATGGGCGCATCACCAATGTAGAGTTGGCGCGGCGCGCCGGCATCTCGGCGCCGCCGTGCCTGCGCCGGGTCCGCGCCCTGGAGGAGGCGGGCTATATCCACGGCTATCATGCTGATCTGAATGCCCGCGCCCTCGGCTTCCAGGTCACCGTGTTCGCGCACATCGGGCTGGCGAGCCAAGCGGAGAAGGACCTCGAGGCGTTTGAGGACCTGGTCGTTGGCTGGCCCGAGGTGCGGGAGTGCCACATGCTCGCCGGCGAAACCGACTTCCTGCTGAAGGTGGTGGCTGAGAACTGGGAGGCCTACCAGCGCTTTGTCACCGACTCTCTGACCGCCGCCCCCAATGTCAACCACGTCAAGTCGGCGCTCTCCATCCGTGTCTCCAAACACGCCCCGGGAGTGCCGTTTGACGCCGATGGCGTTCCCGAGCTCGAGCCACACGCCGACGGCGACGCGTGAGGCCGCGCCGTCCCCTCCGCCGTCAACGCGAAGATCAGCGCACGACGCACCCCGGAGACCGGCTCCTGACGGACGACCGGTTGGCGCCGGTTTCCCAATCGACACGTCGCTTGACGCTTCTCGCGATAAGGGAGGGGTGATGGCTCGAACAGGTGCCGGAGCAGGAGGTCACGCGTAGGGGACGTACGGGCGCAGAGCGTCGCGAATGCGGTCGCGGACGGGCAGGAGGACATCGGGCGGAATGAATGCCTCGCCGGTGACCGTCTCGTAGAGGGCGACATAGCGGGCGCTGAAGTCGATCAGCGTCTGCCTTGGGATCTCCGGGATCGGGTCGCGGTACGGGTCGCAGCGGGCGCCAATCCACAGCCGCAGGAAATCCTTGTCCAGGCTCTCCGGGTTGTCGCCGGTCTCGAACCGCTGCCGGTAGCTGTCGAGGCGCCAGTAGCGGCTGGAGTCCGGCGTGTGGATTTCGTCGGCCAGCACGATGCGGCCGTCGGCGTCGAGCCCGAACTCGTACTTGGTGTCGACCAGGATCAGGCCGTTCTGCCGGGCAATGTCGCGGCCGCGGGCGAACAGGGCGAGCGACGCTTCGGCCACCGTGTCCCATTGTTCTTTCGTCAACAGGCCCTGATCGACGATTTCCGCCGGCGTGATCGGCGCGTCGTGGTCGCCGTGGGATGCCTTGGTGGTCGGGGTCAGGATCGTCGCAGGCAGTTTCTGGTTCTTTCTGAGGCCGTCTGGCAGCGTTACGCCGTACATCTCGCGCCGCCCCGCCTCGTACATCGGCCAGATCGACGTGGAAGTGGAGCCGGTGAGGTAGTCGCGGACGACCATCTCCACCGGCAGCATGCGGAGGCCCCGCACCACCATGACGTTGGGGTCCGGATGCTCGACCACGTGGTTGGCGACGATGTCCTCGGTCGCGTCGAACCAGAAGCGCGCCGTCTGGGTCAGCACCTGGCCCTTGAACGGCGCCGCGGCCAGCACCTTGTCGAATGCGCTCTGGCGATCCGTGGCGATGAGAATCCGCCGCCCGTCCGGCAGGTCATAGTTGTCGCGCACCTTGCCGCGGCTGTGGCCCGGAAGTTCAGGGAACGTCGCATCGACGAGGACGTTGTCGATCTGCGCCGCGATCAGGTCGTGAATGTCGGCGGAAGGCATGATGCGGGGTGTGCTCCCGGTTGAAGCCGCGATGCCGGCAGGCTCACGCGTAGGCGATCTTGATGATCTCGTAGGTCTTTTCGCCACGCGGCGTCGAAACTTCAACCACATCGCCGAGCGCCTTGCCGATCAGCGCCCGTCCAAGCGGCGAGGTGACCGAGAGCCGTCCTGCCGACGCGTCCGCCTCGTAGGTGCCGACCAGCGTGTACGTCGATTCCTCTTCGGTGTCCTCGTCGGCCAATGCAACGGTGGCGCCGAAGCGCACGACATCCGGGTTCTGGATCACCGACTCGATCACGTCGGCGCGGCTGATGATGTCTTCCAGTTCCGCCAACCGCCCCTCGATGAAGCTCTGGCGGTCACGGGCCGCGTGATATTCGGCGTTTTCAGACAGGTCTCCATGCTCCCTGGCGTCGGCGATCGCCTGGATGATGGCGGGCCGTTCTTCGGTCCGGAGGCGCTTCAATTCGCTTTCCAGATGACGAAAGCCGTCGGGGGTCATGGGGATGCGTTCCATGGCAACGATCCTTTGATTTCCGCGAGGTCACTCCGGGCGCCTACGAGCCCGCATCGGACCTGCCCGCAGCCGCATGTGATCAGAAAGAACTGGTAAAATACGATTGCAGCGGCGCTACATCAAGGCTGCCGCCCTCACACAGCACGGCGATCGCCTCCACCGTCGCTGCGGCGCCGGCGATGGTGGTACAGTGCGGCACGTCCTTGATCAGCGCCGAACGGCGGATCGAGAAACTGTCCTTGATGGCCTGGGCGCCTTCGGTGGTGTTGATGATAAGCTGCACCTCGCCGGAAATGATGGCGTCCTCGCAGTGTGGCCGGCCCTCCAGCACCTTCTTGATGCGCCGCGCTTGAAGGCCCTGCGTCTCCAGGTAGTCCGCGGTGCCATCGGTGGCGAGCAACCGGAAGCCGAGATCCCGCAGCCGCGTCGCCAAACCGGCCACCGCCGCCTTGTCGCGATCCTTGACCGAAATCAGCACCGCTCCTTCCGTCGGCAAGCGGATGCCTGCCGCCAACTGCGATTTGGCGAAGGCGCGGCCGAAATCGGCGTCGATGCCCATCACCTCGCCGGTCGATTTCATCTCCGGCCCCAGAATGATGTCGACCCCGGGAAACCGCCGAAACGGGAACACTGCTTCCTTGACCGAAACATGGTCGAGGCGGACGCGCTTGCCGAGATTGAAGGTCGCCAGCTTTTCGCCGGCCATGACGCGGGCGGCGATCTTGGCGATCGGCACGCCGATCGACTTGGCGACGAACGGCACGGTGCGGCTGGCGCGCGGATTCACCTCCAGGATGTAGATTTCCTGATCCTTGATCGCGAACTGCACGTTCATCAGCCCGACCACGCCGAGGCCGTGGGCGAGCGCCGCGGTCTGCTTCTCAAGCTCCACCAGCGTCGCTTCCGTCAGGCTGTGCGGCGGCAGCGAACAGGCCGAATCGCCCGAATGAACGCCGGCCTCCTCGATGTGCTGCATGATCCCGGCCACGAAGACGTCGTCACCGTCGGCGACCGCGTCCACGTCGATTTCAATGGCGTCCTGCAGGTAGGAATCCAGCAGCACCGGGCTCTTTCCGGACAATACCACCGCCTCGGCGATGTAGCGCTCGAGGCTCTGACGGTCGTGGATAATCTCCATGGCGCGGCCGCCGAGAACGTAGGACGGGCGGATCACCAGAGGGTACCCGATCGATTCCGCCACACGCGCCGCTGCTTCCGGCGACCGCGCGATGCCGTTGGCCGGCTGGCGGAGGCCGAGCCGCCGGAGCAGGTCCTGGAAGCGCTCGCGGTCCTCGGCAAGGTCGATAGCGTCGGGGGACGTGCCGAGGATGGGGATGCCGGCGTCCGACAGCGCTTGCGCCAGCTTCAGCGGCGTCTGTCCGCCGAACTGGACGATAACCCCGGCGAGGCGGCCGCGGGATTGCTCGACGCGGATCAGCTCGATCACGTCCTCATCGGTCAGCGGCTCGAAGTAGAGGCGGTCCGAGGTGTCGTAGTCGGTCGATACCGTCTCCGGATTGCAGTTGACCATGATCGCCTCGAAGCCGGCCTCCTTGAGGGCATACGCCGCGTGCACGCAGCAGTAGTCGAACTCGATGCCCTGGCCGATGCGGTTGGGGCCGCCGCCGAGGATGACCACCTTGGTGCGGTCGGACGGCTCGGCCTCGCACTCCGGCGGGATCACCCCGTCCCCCTCGTAGGTGGAGTACATGTAGGAGGTCTGCGATCGGAACTCGGCGGCGCAGGTGTCGACCCGCTTGAAGACCGGCGCGATGCCGAGGACCCGGCGACGGAGCGCCACCTCCGCCACGCTCTTCCCCGACAGCTCCGCCAGCCGATCGTCCGAGAAGCCGAGCGACTTGAGGCGCAGCAGGCCGGGCGCGTCGGTCGGCAGGCCGCGCACCCGCACTTCGTCCTCGGTATCGACCAGCGCCTTGATCTGGTCGAGGAACCAGCGGTCGTAGTGGCAGGCGCGGCGGATCTGTTCGTACGGAATGCCGCGGCGGAACGCCTCGGCGATCACCAGCACCCGATCGGGTCGCGGCAACGCCACCTCCGCAAGGACCTGCTCGGCGGCGCCGTTGATAAGCACCTCGTTGAGGCCGGTAAGCCCGGTTTCCATGGACCGCAGGCCCTTTTGCAGGCTTTCGGCAAAGCAACGCCCCATCGCCATCGCCTCGCCGACCGACTTCATCGACGTTGTCAGCAGCGGCTCGGTACCGGGAAACTTCTCGAAAGTGAACCGCGGGATCTTGGTCACCACGTAGTCGATGGTCGGCTCGAACGACGCCGGGGTGACGCCGGTGATGTCGTTGTCCAGTTCGTCCAGGTGATAGCCGACGGCGAGCTTCGCCGCGATCTTGGCGATGGGGAAGCCGGTCGCTTTGGAGGCCAGCGCCGACGAGCGCGAGACGCGCGGGTTCATCTCGATCACCACCAGCCGCCCGGTCTCCGGCGACACCGCGAACTGGACGTTGGAGCCGCCGGTTTCCACCCCGATTTCGCGCAGAACCGCGATCGAGGCGTTGCGCATGATCTGGTATTCCTTGTCGGTCAGCGTCAGCGCCGGCGCGACGGTGATCGAATCTCCGGTGTGGATGCCCATCGGATCGACGTTCTCGATGGAGCAGACGATGATGCAGTTGTCGGCGCTGTCGCGCACGACCTCCATCTCGAACTCCTTCCAGCCCAGCACCGATTCCTCGATCAGCACCTGGCGGACTGGCGAAGCGGCCAAGCCGCCGAGCACGATGCGCTCGTACTCGTCGCTGTTGTAGGCGATGCCGCCGCCGGTGCCGCCGAGGGTGAAGGACGGGCGGATGATCAGCGGCAGCCCCATCTCATCGAGCGCCGCTCGCGCATCTTCCAGGGTTTCGACGACCCGGCTGACGGGGCATTCCAGCCCGATGTTGGCCATGGCGTCCCGGAACAGGAGCCGGTCCTCGGCCTTGGCGATGACGTGTTCGTCGGCGCCGATCATCTCGACGCCGTAGCGCTCCAGCACGCCGGTGCGGCTCAACTCCATGGCCGTGTTCAGTCCGGTCTGCCCGCCCATGGTCGGCAGCAGCGCGTCCGGCCGCTCGCGGGCGATGATCTGCTCCACATGGTCCGGCAGGATCGGCTCGATGTAGGTGGCGTCGGCCAGCCCCGGATCGGTCATGATCGTCGCCGGGTTGGAGTTGACGAGGATGACGCGATACCCTTCCTCCTTCAGCGCCTTGCACGCCTGGGCGCCGGAATAATCGAACTCGCAGGCCTGGCCGATGATGATCGGGCCGGCGCCAATGATCATGATGGACTTGATGTCGGTGCGTTTGGGCATGAAGCGGGGACTCGAATGGGGGGCGGGCGCCGCACTATAGCGACGTCTTGCCTTCTGAGCGAGTGCGGGTTTGCGCCGCTGCATCAGACCGGCATCCGCGGCCGTTGTTCCAGGCTGCGGATGCCTTACGTTAGAGGTAGTCGAACGCCGAACGGACGAGGGAGATCGCGATGGTCGTCAGTGACACCGACTTGATGCGCCAACAATGCTACGTGGACGGGGCGTGGATAGACGCCGACAGCGGCGGCGCCATCGACGTCGACAACCCGGCTGACGGCCAGGTCATCGGGTCGGTCCCCGACATGGGCGCCGCGGAGACCCGCCGCGCCATCGTCGCCGCCCACCGCGCGTACCCCGGCTGGCGGGCGAGGACCGCCAAGGAGCGAAGCGCCGCGCTCCGCCGCTGGTACGAGCTGATCATGGAGAATCAGGAGGATCTGGCGCGGCTGATGACCGCCGAACAGGGCAAGCCGCTCGCCGAGGCCCGCGGCGAGGTCGCCTATGGTGCGGCGTTCGTGGAGTGGTTCGCGGAGGAGGCGAAGCGGGTCTACGGCGACACCATTCCGCAGCACCAGGCCGACAAGCGCATCGTCGTCGTCAAGGAGCCGATCGGCGTCGTCGCCTCCATCACCCCCTGGAACTTCCCCATCGCGATGATCACCCGCAAGTGCGCGCCGGCTTTGGCGGTCGGCTGCACCGTCGTCGCCAAGCCGGCCACCATGACGCCGTTCTCGGCGCTGGCCCTGGCGGTGCTGGCGGAACGCGCCGGCATCCCCGCCGGCGTCCTCAACGTCGTCACCGGCTCGGCCTCAAAGATCGGCGGCGAGCTGACGTCGAACCCTCTCGTCCGCAAGCTGACCTTCACCGGCTCGACCGAGATCGGCAAGGCGCTGATGCAGCAGTGCGCCGGAACCATGAAGAAGGTCTCGTTCGAACTCGGCGGAAACGCGCCGTTCATCGTATTCGACGACGCCGACCTCGACGCCGCGGTCGCCGGCGCCATCGCCTCCAAGTACCGCAACACCGGCCAGACCTGCGTCTGCGCCAACCGCTTCCTGGTGCAGGACAGCGTCTATGACGCGTTTGCGGACAGGCTTGCCGCAGCGGCGTCCGGCCTGAAGGTCGCCGGCGGGTTCGAAGACGGCGCCGAGCAGGGGCCGCTGATCAACATGGACGCGGTCGAGAAGGTCGAGGCGCACATCGCCGACGCGCTGGAGAAGGGCGCCCGCGTGGTCGTCGGCGGCCACCGCCACGCCCTCGGCGGCACCTTCTTCGAGCCGACGGTGCTCGCCGATGTGACGCCGGAGATGCAGGTGAGCCGCGAGGAGACCTTCGGCCCGATGGCGCCCCTCTACCGCTTCCGCACCGAAGAGGAGGCGATCCGCCTCGCCAACGACACCGAGTTCGGCCTCGCCGCCTATTTCTACGGCCGCGACATCGGCCGCGTCTGGCGGGTGGCCGAGGGGCTCGAATACGGCATCGTCGGCATCAACACCGGCCTGATCTCGACGGAAGTCGCCCCCTTCGGCGGCATGAAGGAATCCGGCATCGGCCGCGAAGGCTCCAAATACGGCATCGACGAATTCCTCGAAGTCAAATACCTCTGCATGGGCGGCATCTGAGCGCTGGCCCATCGTGAGCTTCCTCGACCGCATCCGCGCTTGCCAGGTGTTCGATTCCGCGGCGCATCTGCCGTTCATCGTGGCAGGCCACTCAGTCGGCCATGTGCGCCCGGCGTTCGCCGAACGCCTCGCCGGGTTTCCCGATGTCTTCGAGGTCGGCGGTGGGCAGGTGAATCTGCGGCCGGCCCTCGCCTCCGCGGACGCGCGAACCCATGCAGTCGACACCGTGCTGCGCCGTCTGGCAGGGCAGGGCGTGATCGAGGGTTGGAAGGAGGAGGCGTATTCCGTGACGCCGGCGTGCGGCGCGCCGATCCTGCTCACCATCGACCGCTCGGCGGCGCCGCTCCTGGGGATCCGCGCGTGCGGCGTCCACCTCAACGGCTTCGTGCGGAAGGGCGGCGAGATCCACATGTGGATCGGCCGGCGCAGCCTCGACAAACGCATTGCGCCCGGCAAGCTCGACCAGATCGTCGCGGGCGGCCAGCCGGCGGGCCTCGGCGTCCGCGAGAACCTCCTGAAGGAAGCGGAGGAGGAGGCCTCGATGCCGGCGGCACTGGCGGCAGCGGCGATCCCGGTCGGCATCATCACCTACCGCACCGAGCGCGCCGAGGGCCTCCGCAACGACGTCCTCTACCTCTACGATCTGGAACTGCCGGCCTCGTTCGTGCCGGTGAACGGCGACGGCGAACTGGTCGGCTTCGAGCTGTGGCCGCTGGAGGCGGTCGCCGCCCGCGTGCGCGACACCGACGACTTCAAGTTCAACTGCTCGCTGGTGGTCATCGACTTTCTCATCCGCCACGGATACATCGGACCCGACCACCCGGACTACCTCAGCCTCTGCACCGGCCTCCGCTCGGTCGGCACCTAAGGGACACCCTGAATTGTCACAGCTTCCGACGCTCTCCGGCCCCATGCTGGCCACCGCGAACGGCGCGCGGCCGCAGCGCCTGGTGATTCTGCTGCACGGCGTCGGCGCCGACGGCAACGACCTGATCGGCCTTGCGCCCTATCTCCGGGACCTGCTGCCCGACGCCCAGTTCATAGCGCCGAACGCCCCGGAGCCGTACGACATGGCCCCCTTCGGCTACCAGTGGTTCAGCATCGCCGACATGCAGCCGGAGACCCGCCTCCGCGGCGCGCAGGCGGCGGCGCCCATCCTCGACGCCTTCATCGACGAGCGCCTCGCCGCCTACGGCCTCGGCGACGACCGCCTGCTTCTGGTCGGCTTCTCCCAGGGCGCCATGATGGCGCTGCACGTGGGCCTCCGCCGCCCGGCCGCCTGCGCCGGCATCATCTCCCACTCCGGCATCCTTGTGGGCGAGGCATTGCTGGCGGCGGAACTCCGCTCGAAGCCGCCCGTCCTTCTCACCCACGGCGCCCTCGACGACGTCCTTCCGGTCCAGGCCCTCCCCGCCGCCGAAGCCGCGCTGAAAGCCGCCGGCGTCCCCGTCGAAAGCCACGTGATACCCGGCCTAGGCCACGGCATCGACGAAGCCACCCTCACCCTGGCCCGCACCTTCATCACCCGCGTCGTGCGGTCGTAGTCGTAGGTCGGAATAGCCAAAGGCGTATTCCGACGCATGAATCCGCCCGGTTACGGCCTGGCCTTCACAACGAGCGACCATCACGGCCGGCGCGCGCCTGACTGGACCGGCGTCGTACCGGCGCGATGCTGCCGACCGCACGGTTCTCGTAATCTTCGTTTCATCAGCGCCCGAATGGCGATACCATTGGAGTCGAAGTGAAAATGCAAGAAGGGGGGAAGCAATATGAAAGTGTGCCGCTTGCGTATCGCAAATTTTCGCGGGGTGAAGTCTGCGATCATACTGCTCCCAAAGCACGCAGTGCTCATTGGCGACAATAATACTGGAAAGACGGCACTTTTTGAAGCTCTCGACCTCGTGCTGGGGCCTGACCGTCTGAACCGCCAACCCCCTATTGATGAGCACGACTTCTTCCAGGGCAGTACCTTGCCTTGGCCGCTGATGCAGGTGGTGAAGCGGCAGAGGACGAGGGCGCTGACGCGCAGCCGGACGCTGCCCAGCCGGAGGCAGCCGGTGAAGGTGGCGCGGGCGAGGCGGCGGCGGCCGCGGCTGGCGTACACGCGCCGCGAATTGAGATCGAAGTGGCCATCGCCGACCTGACCGAGGAGCAGAAGGCCAAGTTCGGGGACTACATCGAGTTTTGGAATGCTGCGACGGACACCTTCTACGAAGAGGCCAACCCGGCAGGCGTCGATGCGGCGCAAATCACCGAGGCGCTCCGCGTCACCTTTCAGGGCTGGTACAACTCGGAGGAGGACGACTTCGAGGGCAGGACCTGCTTCACCCGAAGCCTCACCGAGAGCGACACCCCGGTTCCGTTCTCCAAGAAGGACAAGCAGGTCTGCGGATTCCTGTACCTGCGCTCTCTGCGTACCGGCTCCCGCGCCCTGAGCCTGGAAAGGGGCAGCTTGCTGGACATCATCCTGCGCCTGAAAGTGGTCAGGCCGCAGATGTGGGAGGACACCATCACCACGCTTGCCGATTACTCGGTTGCCAGCGACCCTGACCTTGGCATCTCAGGCGTGCTGGAGAGCATCAACACGGCATTGAAGAAGTACGTCCCGAAAGAGTGGGGGATCGAGCCTCACCTCAAGGTATCCAATCTCACCCGAGAACACCTGCGGAAGGTCATCACCGCGTTTATTGCCACGGGCGAAGGCAGCCACGCGGCGCCGTTCTATCGGCAGGGCACCGGCACCATCAACATGCTCGTGCTGGCCATGCTGTCCCAGATCGCTGAGGACAAGCAGAACGTCATCTTCGCGATGGAAGAGCCGGAGACCGCCATCCCGCCCTACGCCCAGAAGCGGATCGTCCATGAGATCCGCAAGCTGGCGTCCCAAACCATTTTTACCTCGCATTCGCCCTATGTCCTGGAGGAGTTCGCGCTCGACGAGACCGTCGTGTTGGGGCGGGACGACAAGGGCGTGCTCGCCAAGCGCGCCATTGCCTTGCCCGATAGCGTCAAGCCGAAACGCTATCGTCAGGAGTTCCGCACCCGCTTCTGCGAAGGATTACTCGCGCGTCGCATCCTGGTCGCCCAAGGGGCAACCGAGGCGGCGGCATTTCCGGTAGTGTGCCGTCGGTTGTCGGAACTGAAGCCCGACACCTATTCCTCGCTGGAGGCACTCGGCATCTGCACGATCGATGCCGGCAGCCAGAACAGCATTCCGGATATGGCCAAGCTCTACGGTGAGCTGGGGAAGCGCGTCTTCGCCATATGCGACAAGCAGGACGCGGCGAACAAGGCGCTCATCGAGGCCCAGGTCGAACTGCTGTTGATGCATGACGAGAAGGGCTTCGAGGACCTCGTCCTGAAGAACACGACCGAGGAAGCCCTCAAGCGGTTCGCCAAGCTCGTCGACTGGCCGCCGCACCTCGCGGCAAAGTACCCCGACGTGGAGGCGTCGGCCTCTGACGCACTCAGGGACTACTTCGGCTGGAGGAAGGCCAACTGGGGCATCGCCGACTTCCTCGCCCAATGTAGCGAGGCCGAGATACCTGCCTGGCTTCGTGAGGCATGTATCGCCGTCAAGGACAATTGTGCGCCCGCTCCCGCCGCCGCGGTCGGCGGAGCGCCGGTTGAGCCGGGAGCCGGTGCGGATGCAGCTAACTGAGAAGCAGCTTGAGATCATGGCGGCCGAAGGCCACCTCCTCGTCACGGGAGGACCGGGCTCCGGCAAGACCACGGTCTCCATTCTCAAGGCCGCGCAGATTGCCGAGCAGCATTTGCGGCCGGGGCAGAAGGTGTTGTTTCTCAGCTTCGCCCGGGCGACCATCTCCCGTGTTGTCGAGACCATCGAGTACGAGCAGCAAATCCCCCGCGAGCAGAAGCGGCGTATCGACGTCGAGACCTACCACTCCTTTTTCTGGCGCATCCTGCGGACGCACGGCTATCTGGTTGGCCTGCCACGGCGGATCGATATTCTGACGCCGCCGAGCGAGGCGGTTGCCCTATCGGCCATCCGCAGCGTATATGCCGCCGTATCGAAGCTGAGCGACGCAGAGAAGGCCGAGAAAGCGGCGGCGGAGGCGGCAGAACGCTTACGACTGGCCTGCGAGGATGGCGGTATCTGCTTCGACCTTTTTGCGCCGTATGTCGGGGACATCCTTCATGGCAGTGAGCGCATCCGCAGGCTGCTGGCCACCAGGTACCCCGTCATCATCCTCGACGAGTTTCAGGATACCAACGCGGAGCAATGGCGTGTCGTCCAGGCGCTCGGAGAGTTCACCACGCTTATTGCGCTCGCCGACCCTGAGCAGCGCATCTACGACTGGATTGGCGCCGATCCGGAGCGCCTCGATCACTTCAGGGCCGCGTTTACGCCAGCCGAAGTGGACCTGAGCACCGACAACCATCGCAGCGCGGGCACTGACATCGGGGTCTTCGGCAATGACATCCTCAAGGGCCAGTTCCGCCAGGAGCCGTATGTGGGCGTGCAGATCTACGTTTATCCGCCCAATACCGATCAGGCGTTCTGCGGGCTTGTAACCACGACGTACAAGGCGCGGAAGCGGCTTGTTGATGCCGGGATGAAGGAATGGTCGCTGGCCATCCTCGTACCGACGAAGAAGATGACCCGCTTGGTATCAGACGCCTTACGGTCGCCGCCGGGCGGGATGACCGAGATTCCGCATTCGGCGGTTATCGAATTGGAAGCCGCGATCCTCGGCGCCGAGGTTATCGCTTTGCTCATGCAGCCGGATACCGACGGCACTCACTTCGAGCGGTTCATCGCCCTGATACGCAACTATTTCCATGGCAGGGGCGGCGACAAACCGACCAAAGGCGCTCTGAACAAGGCTGCCAATATCCAGAAAGCCTACGGCGAACACATTGCCTGCCTCGCCACCGGCAAAGCGCTCCGAAAGAACAGCATCCTGGTCGCCATGCTCGCCGACTATGGTCAGGCGCGAGAACTCGCGCTCACCGGTGATCCGGAAAAGGACTGGCGAGCCATGCGGCGTCTTCTGGAGGATGGCGCCTGCCCACGACTGATAGAGATCGCACAGGAGGTGCGGAACATCCGCGTGCTGGAGCGGGGCACCCAACTCCGTCAGGCGCTCTCTCAAGACTGGCGGGATAACGGTGCCTATCGCAACGCGCTGGCGATTATTCGGCAGGCGTTTGTCCAGGAGCACTTTTCGACTAACGCCAAACCCGAGACCGGTGTCGTTGTGATGAATATGCACAAGGCCAAGGGTAAACAGTTCGACGAAGTGATCATCTTCGAGGGTTGGCCGGTTAAGCGAAAAGGCCAGCCAGCCTACAACGCCGACCGTATCGTGCGCTTCAATTCCCGAGACGAGATCGATGACCAAGCGCGACAGAATCTTCGTGTGAGCGTGACGCGAGGAAAGCGGTACACGACCATTTTGACACCGGAGAACGATCGCTGCGTTCTGCTCCCGGTCTAACGGGTCGGGCGGCCGGGTGCGAGACGCACCTTGACGTTGATGTCGGCGGAGGCTAAGTTCTTGTCATGTTCTTTTTCGTCGTTGATACTCGGCATCGGGCCAAGGGGTGGCGTAGTGTGCGGGGCCGACGTGGCGCCTTTCCACACCCCGAGACGCCGCAGCCGGGTGAAGCGGGGATCGTCATGACGCGCTGCGAAAACGCCTGCGGCCGGGTCTAGCAAAATCAAGGAGTTAAGGTCGTTAGGAGTACATTTGCATACAAATGAATACATTCCTAGGCGCCAAACGGACACAAAATAAGCAGTATCAATAGCTTAAGCGCGATCTGCCTGTGCAAATTTGAGACAAATCGCGCGAAATCGACCGGAAACGGACACCATGGGCGCCGCGCAATGCGCCGCATCCCGCCGCCCGCCGCGGCCCGCCGCCGCCCCGCCGCGCAATGCGCCGCGCCGCCGGCGCTGCTGGAGCCCCGCCGCCCGCCGCCGCCGCCGTCGCCGCCCCGCCGCCGCCTCTCCGCCGCCCGCCGCCCGCCGCCGCGAGCCTGGCGGCCGATGATCTCCGAAACTTAACAAACGCAGGGTTTGGCAGGGGCGCATCGCATGGGTTAGGTTAGCCGGCAAAGAGTGTGCGGGATGTGCGCGGCATGGAACACTTGCCAGCTCTTGTTTTGAACGCCGACTTTCGGCCGCTGAGCTACTTTCCGCTGTCCGTGTGGCCGTGGCAGGACACGATCAAGGCGGTGTTCCTGGAGCGCGTCAACGTCGTCTCCGAATACGAGCGCGCCGTTCACTCGCCGACCCGCCGTATGCGCCTGCCGAGCGTCGTCTCGCTGAAGACCTACGTGCCGATGACGCGCCGCCCGGCCTTCACCCGGTTCAACGTGTTCCTGCGCGACCGCTTCAGCTGCCAGTACTGCGGCGACTCCCTGCCGGCGGAGAACCTCACCTTCGACCACGTCATCCCGCGGTCGCGCGGCGGCCGCACCCGGTGGACCAACGTGGTCACCGCGTGCGGGCCGTGCAATCTCCGCAAGGGCCATCGGGTGCCGAAGGAAAGCGGCCTGCATCCGCTGCGCCCCGCCTACGAGCCCTCGGCCTTCGAGTTGCAGGAGAACGGCCGCTCGTTCCCGCCCAACTTCCTCCACGAGAGCTGGCGCGATTTCCTCTACTGGGATACCGAGCTCGAGGCCTCCTGAGCGTCCCGCCGCGCGCGGCTTTTGACATCGGCGGCGCGGCGGGTATACTCCGCCCTTTCCATTTCCGGGAACGCTGGCACGGGTTGCGGTGCCACGCCCTTCGTCGCGCTTCGATGACGGGCCTACCGGGACAACAACCCGAAACAGGGCAGAACATGACCAAACGCGTCGAGTCGAAGTACAAGATCAATCGCCGCCTCGGTGTCAACCTGTGGGGCCGGCCGAAGAGCCCGATCAACAAGCGGGACTATCCGCCGGGCCAGCACGGGCAACGCCGCCGCAAGCCGACCGCCTACGGCGAGCAGTTGATGGCCAAGCAGAAGCTCAAGGGCTATTACGGCAACATCAGCGAGCGCCAGTTCCGGCGCTACTACGCGGAGGCGGTTCGCCGCAAGGGCGACACCTCGGAGAACCTGCTCGGCCTCCTCGAGCGCCGCCTCGATGCGGTGGTCTACCGCATGAAGTTCGTGCCGACGGTGTTCGCGGCCCGCCAGTTCGTGAACCACAAGCACATCAAGGTCAACGGCCGCCGGGTCAACATACCGTCATACCTCGTCCAGGACGGCGACGTCGTCGAGGTGAAGGAAGGCTCGCGCGAAACGCTGATGGTCCTGGACGCGATCGAGTCTTCGGAGCGCGACGTGCCGGATTACCTCAGCGTCGACTACAACAAGATGAGCGGGACTTTCCTCCGCGCCCCCAAGCTCGCCGACATTCCCTACCCGGTGCAAATGGAGCCGCACTTGGTGATCGAGTATTACTCCCGCTGACGGCGCGCCGCTGCTTCAGTCCGGGCCCGCGTACGAGCGGTCGTGGGTCAGGGACGGGATTCTGCGGCGGGCGTCCTGCACCTGCTGCGGGTCTATCGTCGCCGTGATCGCCCCGACGACATCGCCGCCGTCGGCGAGGATCCCGCCCCACGGGTCGATGATCAGCGAGTGGCCGAAAGTCTCGCGCCCCTCCGCGTGGACGCCGCACTGGGCCGGCGCGAACACGTAGCAGCCGGTCTCGATGGCGCGCGCCCGCAGCAGAACGTGCCAGTGGGCGCGGCCGGTGGTGCGGGTGAAGGCGGCGGGCACGGCGAGAAAGTCGGCGCCGGCCTTGGCCAAAGTCCGGTACAGGTGCGGAAAGCGAAGGTCGTAGCAGACGCTCATCCCCAACCGTCCCCACGGCAGCGCCGCCGTCACGGCGCGATCGCCCGGCGCGATGGTCGCGGATTCCCGGTACTGCTCGCCATCGCCGAGATCCACGTCGAACAGGTGGATCTTGTCGTAGCGGGCGACGACGTGTCCCGCCGCATCCAGCAGCAGCGACCGGTTGGCGACCTTGCCGTCGTCCGCCGTGATCGCCAGCGAGCCGATCAGCAGCCACGCCTCCGTCTCTCGCGCCAGATCCTGGAAGGCGGCCAGGGCCGGATGCTCCGCTTCCGGCCGCGCCTTGGCGCGCAGGCGCTGGGGCTCCGGCTCGATCATGCTGACGTTTTCCGGCAGCAGAATGAGCCGGGCGCCCGCGTCGCGAGCCTCGCGGACCAGCACCGCGACAGCCGGGATGTTGGACTCGATGTCGCGGGCTGAACTGGTTTGTACGCAGGCGGCGACGAAGGGTTCAGCGGGCATCGGACATCTCACGTTCCGGACTGCAGCATCGCGTCGAGGCGGCCGTCCCGGTCGAGTTCCGCCAACTCGTCGGAGCCGCCGACGTGGCGGCCGTCGATGAAGATCTGCGGGACGGTGTTGCGGCCGCCGGCGCGCTCGCGCATCTCGGCGCGTTTGCGTGGCGCCATCATCACGTCGATCTCGTCAAAGGCGACGCCCTTGTGCTTCAGGACCGACTTGGCGCGGTAGCAGTAGGGACAGAACGGCGTGGTGTAGATCTCGACTGTGGCCAAACGTCATCTCCCGCGATGGGCTCGTGGCGTGTGATACCGCCGGCGGGTGCTCCCCTGCAACGCTGCTCAGCCGGCATCGGCGCGCACGGTGCGCGCCAAAGTCACGACGTCGACGCGGGCGGCGCCGGCCTGGAGCAGCGCGCGGGTGCAGACGGCCAGGGTGGCGCCGGTGGTGTGGACATCGTCGATCAGCACCACCCGCCGGCCGGCGATTGCCGCGGCGCCCGCGGCTGAAGGCGATGGCGCCCTGCACGACGCGCCGCCGGGCGCCGGGGCCGAGGGCGCCCAGCTTCGGCGTACGCTTGCGGCGCACCAGCGCATCGGGAAGGGTCGGCACGCCGGCCGCCGTTCCCACCGCGTGCGCCAGAAGGGCCGCCTGATTGTAGCGGCGCGCGAACAGGCGGGTCCAGTGGATCGGCACGGGGACCAGGACATCGGCGCCGGCGAGCAACGCTGCGCCGGCCCGCGCCATCCAGCGGCCGAACGCCGGCGCTGCGTCGGTGCGGTCGCCGTGCTTGAAGCCGAGGATCAGCCCGCGGCTGGCCTCGTCGTAGATGAAGGCGGCGCGCGCCTGCCCGTAGTCCGGCCGCCGGCGCGCGCAGTCGCCGCACAGCGCCCCTTCGCCCGGATCGATTCCGAACGGCGTGCCGCAGGCTTCGCACAATGGCCCGGCGATGAACCGCAGCTGCGGCCAGCAGTCTCCGCACAAGGTTCCCGGAACGTCCACCAGTTCGCCGCACATCAGGCACTGCGGCGGCACGATCACGTCGATGACCTGCGTGCACCATGCGCGCAGAACCGCGAGCGCGTCTGCCGAGCCTGCCTCGGCCGCCGGAAACGGCAATGGGTTCAAGACCTGATCCTTTGATCGTCGCGGCCTTTGATGCCATATAGCGAAACATGGTGAGGCGGAACAACAAAAGATTGCAGATCGGCGTCCATGACTGACGGGATGCTCGTGTTCGACCGTCAGGCTGTGCGCCGCCATCGGGAGCGGGCGGCGGCCCGGCTCCATGAATTCGATTTCCTGATGCGGGAGGTTGCGGACCGGGTGGCCGACCGTCTCAGCGACATCCGCCGCGCCTTTCCGCTCGCCCTCGACCTCGGCTGCCATACGGGCCAGGTCGCCGCCGTGATCGGCGCGCGCGGCGGGATCGCGACGCTGGTGCAGAGCGACCTGGCGCTGAACATGGTCGCGCGCGCGCCCATGCCGGGGCTGGTCGCGGACGAGGAGGCCTTGCCGTTCCCGGACGCGACGTTCGATCTGATCATCAGCGTCCTCAGCCTGCACTGGGTGAACGATCTGCCGGGAACGCTCGCGCAGATCCGTAGGGCGCTGAAGCCCGATGGGCTGTTCCTGGCCGCCATGCTGGGCGGCGAGACGTTGAAGGAATTGCGCGCCGCGCTGGCGGCGGCGGAACTGGCCGTGGAAGGCGGGATCAGCCCGCGGGTGTCGCCGTTTGCCGATGTGCGGGACGCCGGCGCGCTCCTGCAGCGGGCCGGCTTCGCGTTGCCGGTGGCCGATACCGACATGATCGTGGTGTCCTACGCGGAGCCGTTGCGGCTGATGTCAGACCTGCGCGGCATGGGCGAGAGCAACGCCGTGATCGAGCGCCGGCGGACGCTCTTCCGGCGGTCAACCCTGATGGAGGCCATGACGCGTTATCGGGACTCCTGCCGCGACGGCGACGGACGCGTGCCGGCGACTTTTCAGATCGTCTACCTGACCGGGTGGGCGCCGCACGAAGCGCAGCAAAAGCCGCTTCGCCCCGGAAGCGCCACGGCGCGTCTCGCCGATGCCCTGGATGTGCGCGAGCATCCGCTTAGCGATAGCTGCGGCGCCAACCCGGCCGCGGGTTCCTGAGCGGTGCGGTTCGAAACGCCGCTGATCCCGGGGACGCTGGTCCGCCGTTACAAGCGCTTCCTCGCCGACGTCATCCTCGATAGCGGGGAAGCGGTCATCGCCCACTGCCCCAATTCCGGCTCGATGCTGAGCGTTGACCGACCCGGCTCCGAGGTATGGCTGTCGCGGTCGCCGAATGCAAAACGGAAACTGCCGTTGACGTGGGAACTGGTGCGGGTCGGCGGGGCACTGGTCGGCATCAACACCGGCCGCCCCAACAGCCTGGTCGCGGAGGGGATCGCGGCTGGGAGCATTCCGGAATTGTCGGGGTACGCCAGCCTCCGCCGGGAGGTGCGATACGGCCGCAACTCGCGCATCGATCTGCTGCTGGAATCCGACGACCGCCCGCCGTGTTATGTGGAGATCAAGAACGTGACCTTGCGCCGCGGCGGCGGCGCGAGCCCGGCCGAGTTTCCAGATGCGGTGACGGCGCGTGGCGCCAAGCATCTCGCGGAACTGACGGCAGTGGCCGCCGCCGGCGGCCGCGCCGTCATGCTGTATCTGATCCAGCGGCCGGACGCCGATCGATTCGAGTTGGCTCGGGACATCGATCCCGCCTACGGCCGTGCTTTTCTGACTGCCAGGGAGCACGGCGTGGAGATGTTGTGCTATGGTTGTTCGGTGTCCATCGAGGGCATCTATTTGGACCGCGTCATCGACATGTGTGACGGAAGCCGCAACCGGGGCTTGCGGCGTGGCGAACCGGGGGGCGTAGAGGATTGATGAACAACATGCGAGAAGGTTCAGCACTGGTCGATCGCCGGACGGTGAAGATCCACGGGCCTGACGATTTCGAGGGCATGCGCCGCGCTGGACGGCTTGCGGCTGAGACCCTCGACTTCATAACGCCCCATGTTCAGCCCGGCGTGACGACGGGAGAGCTCGACCGGCTGTGCGACACGTTCATCCGCGACCACGGCGCCATCCCGGCGCCGCTGAACTACCGCGGCTTCCCCAAGTCCATATGCACCTCGGTCAACCATGTCGTCTGCCACGGCATCCCGTCGGAGCGAAAGAAGCTGGAACGGGGCGACGTGCTGAACATCGACGTCACCGTCATTCTGGACGGCTGGCACGGCGACACCAGTCGGATGTTCGCGGTCGGCCGACCCTCTGTAAAGGCGCGGCGGCTGATCGACGCGACCTTCGAGGCGATGTGGCGGGGCATCGAGAGGGTCTCACCGGGCGCGCCGATTTCGGAGATCGGCCGTGCGATCCAGGAACATGTCGATGGCTACGGCTACTCGGTCGTTCGCGACTTCTGCGGCCATGGGCTCGGGCGGGTTTTTCACGATGCGCCGAATATTCTGCATTTCCACGATAGCAGCGTCAGGTCGGAGTCGCCGATCATCGAGCAAGGCATGTTCTTCACCATCGAGCCGATGATCAATGCCGGCACCTGGGAGGTGAAGGTGCTCGGTGACGGATGGACGGCGGTGACCAAGGACCGCTCCCTGTCGGCCCAGTTCGAGCACTCCATCGGGGTGACGGCCGACGGCTACGAGGTGTTTACGCTGAGCCCCGCCGGCCTGGATCGGCCGAACTTCGCGGACGCATGAAGCGGCAGCAGTCCCCTGATCCGGAGGGCGAGAAACGCGGTCCGGTCGAACAGCCGGACGCCCATTACCGTAACCATCGCGATCGCGTGCGGCGGCGCTTCCTCGACGGCGATCCGGAGCGGTTCCAGGACTACGAGCTTCTGGAGCTCTTGTTGTTCTATTCCGTCGATCGCGTCGACGTGAAGCCGCTGGCCAAGCAGCTACTCGCCGACTTCAAGAGCTATGGCGCGGTGCTGGCGGCGCCGCCGGAGCGCTTGGCCGGCTATCCGCGCATCAGCGAGCGCACCATCGCCCACTTCAAGGCGGTGCGGGAGTCGGCGCGTCGGATGCTCTACGGCGAGGTCAGCGAGCGGCCGCTGGTGAGCTCATGGCCGCAGCTCCTCGACTATTGCCGCGCCGCCATGGCCGATGAGCCGGTGGAGCGCTTCCGCATCCTGTTTCTCGACCGCAAGAACCGCATCATCGCCGACGAGGTGCAGCAGAAGGGCACCGTCGACCATACCCCGGTCTATCCGCGCGAGGTGTTGAAACGGGCGCTCGAGCTGGGCGCTTCAGGCTTGATCCTGGTGCACAACCATCCGTCGGGCGATCCGACCCCATCCCGCGGCGACATCGACATGACCCGCGAGATCCGTGAAGCCGCGGACAAGCTCGATATCGCGCTGTTCGACCATATCGTCGTCGGTCGGCGCGAGGCGTGCTCGTTCAAGGCCAACGGGTTGTTGTAGACGACAATGCCCGGGAGCGGCGCTCCGCCGGCCGTCCCAATGCCGTCAGGTCTTCGGCCACCATCTCCACCATCGCGTCCAGCTTGGCGGCGATCGTCGGAGACAGGTCGAGGCTGGTGGAAAAGTCGAGCGGCTCGACGCCGATGATGGTGACGCCGCCGGGACTGGCGTCGAGGAGCGACAGCGCCGCCAGCACCTCCGAGAGGCCTAGCTGGTGCGGCGATATCTTGGTGCGGAAGAACCCCTGCACGTCGTCGCCTGTCAGCCGCACGACGGTCCCGGGCGGCCTGCCGGTCTTGACCGCGTCGACGACGATGACGTGGTCGCGGTACTCGATGACGTCGAGCAGGTCCATCCCGGCGGTGCCGCCATCGACGATTTCGACGTCCTCCGGCACGGCGTAGCGCTTCTCGAACGCCTCCACCACCCGCACGCCGATTCCTTCATCCGACAGCAGGATATTGCCGACGCCGAGGATCAGGATCGACATGGTGCGCCTGCCGGTTGTCGGTCAGCGACGGCCGGAGGCCCGGCGGGCGGCAGCACGAGCGATCATCTCGCCGGCGCCACCCGCCTCTCCCCCTCCGCGCTCACAGAGCCTTGACGCGAACCAGTTCGCCGCCGGCGGGATCCAGCACATGGACGGCGCAGGCCAAGCAGGGGTCGAAGGAGTGGATGGTGCGGATCACCTCCAGCGGCTTCTCCGGATCGGCGATCGGGTTGCCAACCAGCGACGCCTCGTAGGGCCCCATGACGTCGTTCTCGTCCCGCGGGCCGGCGTTCCAGGTGCTCGGCACCACCGCCTGGTAGTTCTTGATCTTGCCGTTGTCGATGACGCACCAGTGCGACAGCACGCCGCGCGGCGCTTCGTGGTAGCCGAAGCCGCGGATCTCCCCCTTGGGGAACAGGGGCTTGTTGTAGGTGGCGAAATCGCCCTTGGCGCAGTTCGCCATGAGCAGGTTCCACTGCTCGTCGAGGGCGTCCATCAGCACCGCGCAGCGCACCGCGCGCGCCGCATGACGGCCGATCGTGGAGTGGAGCGCCGCCAGCGGAATCGGGCTGCCGGCGACCTTGCCGGCGATGTCGAGGAATCGGGTGAGATGCTGCTTGGTCGGCTCGTGCCCGGCGGCGACCATCGCCAGCACGTGGGCGAGGGGACCGACCTGGGCGCGGTCGTCGTAGAAGGTCGGCGCCTTCACCCATGAATACTTGCCGTCGTCCTGGAAGTCGCCGTACTGGGGCTCCGTTTCGCCGTCATAGGGATGCAGGGCGCCCTTGTCGCCCTTGTACCAGGCGTGCTTGACGCTCTCCTTGACGCCGTCCTCGAAGTACTTGTCCTGGTAGTCGTTGATGGGCTTGTAGCCGGCGATGTCGCCGTTCTTGATGTAGCCGCCCGGCATGGCGAATTGGGTGCCGCGGGTGTCGAGCGGCAGGTCGGGGACGGAGAGGTAGTTGGTGACGCCGGCGCCGTACTGGGTCCAGTCGGCGTAGAGCGCGCCGATCGCAGCGACGTCGACCAGGTAGGCGTTGTGCACGAACCCGGCGATGTCGTCGATGACCCTCTTGATGGCGTAGAGCCGCTCCAGGGTCAGCGTCGACTGGCTTTCGAAGTTGATCGGGTTGGCGACGCCGCCGACCGCCAGATTCTGGATGTGCGGCGTCTTCGAGCCCAGGATGCCGACGATGGTGTTGGCGCGGCGCTGGTAGTCGAGCGCCTGCATGTAGTGCACGGCGGCGAGGAGGTTGACCTCCGGCGGCAGCTTCATCGCCGGATGGCCCCAGTAGCCGCTGCCGAACACGCCCAGTTGCCCCGACTCCACGAACGCCTTGAGTTTGTTCTGGACCTTGATGAAATTCTCGACGCTGTTGCCTGGCCACTCGGAGAGGCTTTGCGCCAACTCCGCCGCTTTCTTGGGATCGGCCTGCAGCGCGGACACCAGATCGACCCAGTCGAGCGCCGACAGGTGGTAGAAGTGCACGAGATGGTCGTGCACGCCGTGCGCCGTAATGATCATGTTGCGGATGTACTGCGCGTTGAGCGGCACCTCCATCCCGAGGGCGTTCTCCACGGCCCGCACCGAGACGATGGCATGCACGGTGGTGCACACCCCGCAG
This sequence comes from Rhodospirillales bacterium, assembly GCA_016710335.1. Lineage (NCBI taxonomy): Bacteria > Pseudomonadati > Pseudomonadota > Alphaproteobacteria > Rhodospirillales > Rhodospirillales bacterium. The sequence goes on along the minus strand of JADJXQ010000007.1, from coordinate 196,382 downwards.
ATGCGCTGGGTGTAGATCCAGGCGTCGCGCGGGTCGCGGTCCTTGAGGATCAACTCGATGCCGCGCCACATCTGGCCGGACGACCAGGCATCGGCGACCTGGCCGCCGTCGACCTCGCAGTCGATGCGGAGATGGCCCTCGATGCGGGTGATGGGGTCGACGGTGATGCGCATGCATGTACTCCCAGAGTCTCTCTTGTTGGTCTTGCCGCGGCGCGGCGGATCGTGTGTCTCCGAAGTCGCTACCTTCAGGCCGGCGCCGGCTTCGACGGTCTGGTGGCGTGCAGGACCGGCAGTTGCTTGACGAAGACGAGGTAGAGAATGATGTGCAGCGCAAAGATGCCCAAGGTCACCAGGATCTCGCCCACCGACGGGAAGTACTGGTAGCCGGTGCCGGGGTCATAGCCGATCAGGTAGCAGTTGAGCCGGTACAGAAAGCCGTTGAGCAGCATGAACGTGGAGCCGAGAAACACATACCGTGGGTGCCCCCGCAGTCCCTTGGGCAGCAGCAACAGGATCGCGGCGGCGGCGAACAGGAACTCGACCCAGAACGACAGCGCCTGCACGTTGCCGGTGAACGCCCACGGCAGGCCGCCGACGCGGATCACGTCCAGGTAGCGGACGATGAAGAAAACCAGCATCACCCAGCCCATGATGACCGACAGCTTGCCGAGCAGCGACATCTCGTAAGGGCGCCTGAACGCCACCGACGCCAGCACCGACTCGAACGCGACCACCGCGTAGCCCATGGTCAGCGCGGTCAGAAGGAAGTGCAGGGTGAGGAGTTGCGACTGCCACAGCGGCGACAGCTGATAGCCGAGGATGATCACCACCGTCCCCATCGAGGACTGGTGCATCATCGGCAACAAGACCCCTAGCCCGGTGAACACGAACATGACGCGATGGATGCGTCGACGCGCTTCCTTCATGCCGAAGCGCTCGAACACCGCCGGCAGGAACTCGATCGACAAAACGATGATGTAAGCGAAGATGCAGAGCGCCGTCTCCAGCAGCACCGAGTTCACGTTCCACAGCCACGGGAGCAGGATGTTGTAGCCCTGCCACCAGCGCCCGAGGTCGATCATGACCGCGAACGCGCCGAGCGAGTAGCCGAACAGGCTGGTCATCAGGCCGGCGCGGGCCAACGGGTGGTATTCGCCCCGGTTGAGGATGTAGACCAGCAGCGCCATGACGAAGCCGCCGCACCCGAGGGCGGTTCCGATGATCAGGTCGATGGCGATCCAGATGCCCCACGGATAGCCGTCGTTGAGGTTGGTGGTTTCGCCGAGGCCGAACAGGAAGCGCTGCGAGAGCACGATCGCGGCCACGAAGAACACGATGAGGAGAATGATGAACGCCGGCGTCACCAGTCGGCCGCCGAGGGGCGCATGTTCGTGTGCGGTGCCCGTGCGTTGGTTCGCGGTGCTCATGGCTTGGTCTCTTCTTGGTCCACTTCAGCGCTTTCGGCTTCGGCATCCACTTCACTGGTGTGCTTCTCGGTGTTGAAGAAGGCCAAAAGGACGAGGGCGGAAAGCACCGCCGCCGGAGCGATCATGCCGGTATAGAGGAAGTGCTGCACGCCTTCCGTCTCGCGCGCGTAGGCGTGGTTGGGGATGTCGCGCCCGTAGTGGTCCTTGCCGAACGGCAGTCCGAGCTTGTCGAAGCCGACCGCCGACAGATAGAGCGCCTGGGTGCCGCCGAGAGGTCCGTCATAGCCATAGACCTCCGGCCGGTAGACGGCGGCGACCACCTTCTCATGGGTCGATCCCGGCTTCTGGATGACGTCAGAGATGTCGCCGCGGGGATAGTGGTACGTGTCGCCGGGCTTGAGGGCGAGGCGGCGCTGCGCCTCTTCGTGGAGGTCCTTGACACGGCCGAACAGGGTGGCGCCGGTCGGGCACGCCTCGACGCAGCCGGGAATGTCGCCTTCCGGCAGGCGGTGGTTGCACAACTGGCATTTCGCGATTTTGCCGAACGCGCCCTCGAACTGGTATTTCGGGACCCCGAACGGACACGCGTACACGCAGTACCGGCAGCCGATACAGCGGTCCGGATCATGCCGGACGATGCCCGTTTCCGGATCCTTGATCATCGCCGAGACGGGGCAGGCGGAAACGCACGAGGGATCGACGCAGTGCAGGCACTGACGCTTGATGAAGGCGTAGCCGTTTTCCTCCCGGTCCTTCTCCTCGATGGTGCCGTGCATGTAGGCTTTGATGATGTTGAGGGTCCGCCCCGACAGATCCTTCGGGCTGTCCCAGGTGCCCGGGTTCCACTCCCGCTGGTCGGGGAGGATCTCCGGCGGCATGCCGTTGACCTCCTTGCAGCGGCTGACGCAGGCCTTGCATCCGATACAGACGGTCGAGTCGTAGAGAAGGCCGAGGGCGCCTTCCGGCCGATCTTTCGGCTCCCGCATCAGGGTCAAAGCTTCGGCGGAACCGGAAACGCCCGCGGCGGCGACTGGCCGTGGCGCTGCCAACCGCTGCGTGCCTCAGGAACTCGCGACGGTTCAAAGACATGGCGGTCTCCTAGTTGGGGTTGTCCCGCTTGTCCTCGTAGGTCGCTGGCACGAAGTCCTCGCCCGGGGCGCGCTTGCCGAGGCGCGTCGCCAGAACCGCGCCGGCGCCGACCGCCGCACCGACGACGCCGGCGGTCACGGCCGCGGCCCCCGCCGAAATGCCTTGCCCCTTCTCTTCGGCAACCCGCGGAAACAGCGTCGGCGGCGTCAGCGACACCACGTTGGCCAACGCATGGATCGGCTTCGTGAAGCCGACGCCCTGCTCGGTACAGCCGAAGCACGGATGGCCGCAGCCGACCGGCCACGACGACTCTCCGGTGTCGTTGAAGCCGATCTGCGGGCAGTTGGCCCAGGTCTCCGGACCCTTGCAGCCAAGCTTGTAGAGGCACCAGCCCTGACGGTGGCCCGCGTCGCCGAATTCCAGCGCGAAGCGGCCGGCGTCGAAGTGCCCGCGACGCTCGCAGTTGTCGTGGATCAGACGGCCGTAGGCGAAGGTCGGGCGGTTCTTGGCGTCGAGTTCGGGCGCCTTGCCGAAGGTGAGGATATAAAGGATCGTGGAAAGCAGGTTGTAGGGGTTGGGAGGGCAGCCCGGTATGCTGACAACGGTCTTGTCGGGCAGCACCTCATGCGCGGCCTTGGCCATGGTCGGGTTGGGGTCGCTCGCCGGAATGCCGCCCCACGACGAGCACGATCCCATGGAGATGATCCACGCTGCGCCGTCGGCGGCGTACTTGACGCTGTCGAGAAAGGTCTGCCCGGCGACCTTGCAGTAGATGCCGTCGTCCTTGGTGGGGATGGCGCCGTCGACGATCAGGACATACTTGCCCCAGTTCTTCTTCATGGACTGATCTTTGAACTCTTCGGCCTGATGCCCGGCGCCGGCGCACAGCGTCTCGTGGTAGTCGAGCGAGATCATGTCGAGGATGAGGGTTTCGAGCGTGGGATGATACGCCCGCAAAAGCGTCTCGGTGCACCCGGTGCAGGCTTGGCCGGAAAGCCAGAAAACCGGCGGCCGCGCCGCCGCCGTCGCCGCGTTGGCGATGCGCACCCCGAGCCCCGGAGACAATCCGAGCGCCGCCGCGACGCCGGTGCAGAATTTCAGAAAGTCGCGGCGGTTCACGCCGCCGAGCGCACCACGATAGCCATCGAGATCGCCGAGATCACGCGCGGGAGCGCATGTCGTACCCGGAACCATCCTCTTCCCTCCCAACGTAGGGTTTTTCGTTAATTCTTATTCTCAACATGCTCTGTGTTTCAAAGCTGTTTCTTGACGTTCTCATAACATCGGCGAACACAGGATGCAACAGTGCGCCACAGGGTAAACGAAGAATGCTTTCCGTATGGGCTACGCTTGAGAATTACTCTTAATGCACGACGCGCCGCGGCGAACGGAGCGCGAGTGCTATCGTTTACGCCGCGCCGAGGCGTAACGACTTCAGAACTTTTGCACCAACGGTTGCGTAAGCATCGTGTGCTCGACCGGCACCTGGCGGGTCACGCGGCGATCGCCGCGCGTCCGCCGGCGCTGGACAGCAACTGGCGGCGGCGGGTCCATCGACACGAGCTGCTCGACATAGCGGCCTTGGAACAGCGACATGCCCGCCGCCTGACCGAATTCGATGGCGCGGCGACTGTCGACCCGGCACAGGACCAACCGCGCCGGCCCGGCTTGCTCCACGAAGCTGCGGGTACGGGTGCGGAACGCGTCGCCCATCGCCAACATGCGCTCGTCCCAGATGAGCTTGATCAGATCGACACCGAGTTCGTTCAGATCATAAAGATCCATGTCCGCATGGGTGAGGCCGTCCAGGCAGATCCGGCAGCCTTTCTCCTGTATGGAATCGCGCGCCAAAAGGAACGCTTCGATATCCGAGAACACATCTGCCGGCTGGACTTCGAAGATGAAGGCAGTCCGGCGCGCGGCGCTGAGGTTGTTTTCGAACGCGGTGAAGGTCTCCGAAACCAGCGTCGAAATATTCATGTTGATGCTGATGTCGCAACGGCTCTCGGCTTCTTCGGGGGCGGCCAGAAGCGTCAACACCCGGCGATCGAGGGTCTTGGTCAGATGGCGGAACAACCAGGGTTCGGCGGCAAAGTCCGCGCCCGGTAGCACCGTATCGCGGAGGTCGGCGATCGAGATGTACAGCTCGCGGAAGCGGGGCTCGGGTCTGTTGCGCCCCTTGATGGCGCATACCGTTTGCCGGCGCGCCAAGCCGGAGAGGTCCGTCTGCGCCAGCGCCGCCTCGATGCGGGCGAGGGCGTCCGGAGTCAGCGTCTGTGCGCGCTGCTGGCGGTCGCGAATGCGCGAGCGGGCGTAGGTTCCCTCCTCGGCCGCGGGGAGCATTTCGCGGCCGCTCTGCAAGGCGGTGCGGACGGCAGCCACGAAGGCGGCGAACTCGGTTTCGAGGTCATAGGCGACGGCGAGGCCGCCGTGTTCGGCGCTGTCGGCGAGCAGCGGGTCGTCGCTGAACAGGTAGCGGATGCGGGCGATCTCGCGCCGCACCGCTTCCTCGCAAGGCCGCATATAGATGACGAAAACGTCGCAGTTGGTGAGCACGAACACCTGGGCGTCGGCGGGCGGCAGGTGCTGGTCGAAACCGGCCACGGCGGTCCGAACGTGATGGGGACGACGGTGCCGGGGCATGAGGGCGGAAAGGCGAAGATGCATCGCCCGGCGGCCCCGCCGGCGGCTCTCCAGATGGATGAGGTAGTCGGGCAGCAGAGCCTCGCGGCTCCGCGACGGGCCGTGCTCCAGTCTATGAAGAGCCGAGTTCGTCATGCGCATCGGGCGCGCGCGGCCGGTTCAAGGCGCATCGCTTTGGCGATGCGATCGATGAGGTAGCCTTGAAAGCGATGAATGCCGAGGCCGAGCGCCCACCGCACCGCCTGCTCGGAGTCGGTCCGCGCGAGCAGAACCTTATCGCGGCCTGCCGCTTCGACCAAGCGGGCAACCGCCCGCGTCCGCTCCCGTTCGAGCTGGCCGAGACTGTCGGGGCTCCACCAGATCTTGAAGTAGTCGGCATCGATGGCGCGGATGTTCAAGAATCGGGGCGTCAACGGGTTGAGCCCGTCGATCAGCACCTTGTAGCCCTGGGCGCGCAGCCGGTCCCGAGCGTCGCGGTAGGCTTCGGTGTCGGCCAGCACGTCGACCAGCTGGATTTCGACGAGCATGTTGCAGTCGCTTCGAGCGTGGCTGTGGTGGAACCGCTGGAACGCCTCCGATGCGATGGTGCTGACGTTGAGGTTGATACTGAGCGGAACGGCGCCGGCGGCGAGACCGCCCGCCGCGACGCTTTCCATCATCCGCCTGTCGAGGCTCTCGGTCAGATGACGGAACAGACACGAGTTCGGTAACGGGCCGATGTGCGGCGCCAACCGGGCGAGCAGTGCACCGATCGCCACGTAGGTCTCGCGAAACAATGGCGTCGCGGATCCGGAACCGTGGATTTCGAGCGCCGTCTGTTGGCGTATGAGGTCGGAGATGCGGATGTCCCGCAGTTTGCGGCCGAGGGTGGCGAGAGTCGCCGAATCGAGCGGCTGGTCCGCCTCCGCGCCTGAGCGCGCCGCCGCCGTTGACGAAGGCGTCGCGACGCTGGCGGCGAGCGCCTGGACATGGGCGCAGAATCGTTGGAACTCGGCGCTCGGCGACAGGTCATACCAGCGAGTCCGGGCGTCGTCGCCGATGAGGGGAGCGGACCGCCCCTGCGCCGATGCCCTTGACGCATAAGCGCCGATCTCGTAGATCGCGGCGTCGACCTCGTCCACGGGCACGTCGCGACAGATCAAGACGACGTCGTGGTCGCTCAAGGGAAACAGGCTCGCCTCGTGGCGCTCTGTCAACGCTTCGAGCGGCCGGGCGACCCGGCGGCGGGGCTGCGCGAGTGCCGCGCCGAGGCCCGAAATGTGTAGGTGCACCGCGAACAGCCCGGCGCGGTTGGCGGCGACCCGCCGCAACAGATCCAGGATCCGTCGACCTGCGTCGGTTCCGCCGCAGGGAACGGACGCTGCGCCGGTCGCGTCGTGTGCAGCGCAGCGCTGTGAAGCGAAGACGTGAGGTTGCTGCGACACGTGCGGTCCCTGAAGCTTAACCCGTGGCTCGATGCCGACGGTATAGCCGGCGTAAGCAATGGGTCGCATGTTTGACTGCAAAGCATTAAATCTCGCTTAAATCCCGATGAAGGGGGCGGTTCCCGCGCCCTCAGGATGCTGGGAGGTTCATCTCCGAACGGATGCTTTGGCGGCTGTTCAACAAAAGCACCGACGCCGGGGCGGCGCCGGTCGAGGCGGCGGTCCCCGAGGGTCGGCGGGTGTATGTCGTCGGCGACATTCACGGGCGCGACGATCTGCTCCGCGCGCTCCATGGGATGATCGTCGAGGACGCAAACGCCCACCCCGCGCGCGACCGGGTCGTGGTTTATCTCGGCGACTACGTGGACCGGGGTCCCGGCTCGTTCCAGGTTCTGGAGATGCTGCTCCGCAAGCCGTTGCGTGGCTTCGCGTCGGTGTTTCTCCGCGGCAACCACGAAGAGATGATGCTTCGTTTCCTGGACGGGCCCGCCGATCCTAACTGGCTGTTCAACGGTGGCGACGCAACGGTCGCCAGCTACGGCGTGGCGGTGTGCTGGAAGGATTTCCAGCCGCCGGAATTGGAACGCCTGCGTGTTCGCCTGAACGACGCTGTCCCGCCGGAGCACGTGGCGTTTCTGGAAGATCTGCGCCTCTACCACGAAGAGGGGGACTACGCGTTCGTGCATGCCGGGCTGCGGCCAGGGGTGCCCATCGACAAGCAGAGCCCGCGGGAAATGGTGTGGATCCGCGATCTGTTCCTGCGGTCGAAGGCCGACTTCGGCAAACGCGTGGTGCACGGCCACACCATCACCACGGAGCCGGAAGTTCGCCACAACCGCATCGGCATCGACACGGGCGCGTTCTGCTCCGGGCGCTTGACCTGCCTGGTGCTGGAAGGCAGCACGACGCGGTTCCTGCATACATGATGGCGTCGCGCTTCATCTCGCGGCATTATGGGCAGCGGTAAGCGCGACAATAGAGTGACATCCGGGAGGAGAGACGGCTTCCATGCAACGCAGAGCATTCGTGACCGGCGCGGGCATTGCCGCGGCCGGCTGTGCGGCTTCGGCCGTCGTGGCGGCGCCGGCCATTGCGCAAGGCCGGCGGGAACTGACAATGGTCATGACGTGGCCGAAGAACACCCCCGGCGTCGGCGTCAACGCGGCGCGGTTCGCCGACAACGTCATGGCGCTCACCGACGGCCGGCTCTCCATCAAGCTCTACGGCGCAGGCGATCTCGTGCCACCCTTCGAATCCTCGATGCGGTGTCCTCCGGCACAGCCGACCTCTGCCATTCTACGCCGTACTATTGGGTCGGCAAGAGCAAGGCGTTCAACTATTTCACCGGCGTTCCTTTCGGCTTGACGGGACAGGAGATGGCCGCCTGGATGGCATTCGGCGGCGGCCAGGAACTATTCGAGGAGACCTACGCGGCGTTTAATGTTCAGCCCTTCTACGCCGGCTCCAGCGGAACGCAGGCGGGCGGCTGGTTTCGCAAGGAAATCAACTCGCCGGAGGATTTCGCCGGCCTCAAGTTCCGTATCGCGGGTCTCGGCGGCGAAGTTCTGCGCCGCATGGGGGCGACGCCGGTGATGGTGCCGCCAGGCGAAATCGCGCCGGCGCTGATGAGCGGCGCCGTCGACGGCGCCGACTGGATCGGTCCGTGGAACGACCTGGCGTTCGGTCTCTACCGCGCCGCCAAGTACTACTACATGCCGGGCCCGCTCGAGCCGGGGCCGGGGCTCGAGGTCATCGTCAACAAGTCGGTCTATGACGGACTCGGCGCCGACATGAAGGCCGCCATCCGCGTGGCGGCGGCGGCGACCGCGAACGAGACGCTTGCGGACTTCACTTATCACAACATCCAGTCGCTGGAGCCCCTGTTGACAGAGCATGGCGTCGAACTGCGCCGCTTCAGCGACGAGATCATCACGTCGATGGCCGGTCACGCGGGCGAGGTGCTCGAAGAGCTTGGCAAGACGGACGCGCTGACCCGCAAGATCCACGCCTCGTTCGCGCCGTTCCTGAAGCAGGCGCGGGCCTACGCGCCGAACGCGGAAGGCGGTTATCTGGCGCAGCGCAGCCTCGGGACGTGACGAAGAGCCGTCCATCGATGGATCTGCAGGCGTTCTTCGCGCGCGAGTTGGATGAGCACGCCGCCGTTCTCGCGGCGACGCGGGCGGACCTCTTCGGGGGTTTCGAGCGTCTGGTCGGCGTTTGCGTCGGCTCGCTGCGGGCGGGCGGCAAGCTCGCGCTGTTCGGCAACGGCGGCAGCGCCGCCGACGCCCAGCATCTGGCGACCGAACTGACGGTGCAGTACTCCAGGAAGCGCCCGCCGATCGCGGCGCTGGCGCTGACTACCGACACCTCGGCGTTGACCGCCATCGGCAACGATTTCGGTTTCGACGACCTGTTCGCCCGGCAGGTGCGGGCGCTGTGCCGGAAGGGCGATGTCTGTCTTGGCATCTCCACCTCCGGCGAAAGCGAGAACGTCATCCAAGGCCTCAAGGCGGCGCGGGAGATGGGCTGCGTCGCGGCCGGGTTCAGCGGCCGGGGCGGCGGGCGCATGGTCGACCTCGCCGATCCGCTGTTGATCGTGCCGTCGGCGACGACGTCGCGCATCCAGGAGATGCACATTACGCTCGGGCAGATGCTGTGCGCGGCGCTCGAGGTCGAGCTGGGCCTGGTATGACCGCTGGTATGACCGGCGGCGCCGGGCGGTCGGGGCTGTTGCCGCTGGTCGCCGCGCTCGGCGGCGTTCGTGTGATGTGCCTGGGCGACATCATGCTCGACCGCTTCGTCTACGGCGCCGTGGAGCGCATCTCGCCGGAGGCGCCGATCCCGGTCCTACGCGTCGACCGGGAGACGTCCATGCTCGGCGGCGCCGGCAACGTCGTCCGCAACCTGGTCGCGCTGGGAGCGAGGGCGCGGCTGGCCGCGGTAGTCGGCGACGACGATGCGGCGCATCAGGTGCGCGCGCTGCTGGATGGGCAGGAAGGTCTCTGCCATGGGCTCGTTCTCGACCGGCTGCGCCGGACCTCGATCAAGACCCGCTACCTGGCCGCCAATCAACAACTGATGCGAGCCGACGAGGAAACCACGGCGCCCTTGGCGGATGGCATGCGGTCCAGCCTTCTGGAAGCCGCCGAGACGCTGATCAAGGACAGCAACGCCCTCATCCTCTCGGACTACGGCAAGGGCGTCGCCGGCGACGACATCGTCCCTGCCGTTCTCTCCCTCGCCGAGCGCGCCGGGATCCCGGCCGTTGTCGATCCCAAGGGCAAGGACTACCGCAAGTACCGCGGCGCGGCGGTGATCACGCCGAACCGGGCCGAGCTGGCCGAGGCAAGCGGGCGGCCGGTCGCGACCCTTGCAGAGGTGGAGACGGCGGCCCGCGACCTCCGGGCCAGGCATGGCTTCGGAGCCGTTGTCGCCACTCTCGGCCAGGACGGCATGGTCATCGTTGGATCAGACGTGGTTGAATCCGGCGGGCCTGGCGCCGGCGGCGCCGCCCGGCACTTTAAGGCCGAACGGCGCGAGGTGTTCGACGTGTCCGGCGCCGGCGACACCGTGGTCGCCACCATCGCTGCGGCGCTGGCGACGGGCGCCAGCCTCGATGCCGCGGCCGAACTGGCTAACGTGGCGGCCGGCATCGTCGTCGGCAAGGTGGGCACGGCAGTCGCCTACGCCTCCGAGATCGAGGACGCGCTGCGTCAGAGGGACCTGTCGCGCGCCGAGGCAAAGGTGGCGGGGCTGGGGCCGGCGGTCGACCGGATCGCGGTCTGGCGGCGGCAGGGCGCTCGCATCGGCTTCACCAACGGCTGCTTCGATCTTCTGCACCCCGGCCACGTGTCGTTGCTGGCCCAGGCGCGCCGGGCGTGCGACCGCCTGGTCGTCGGTCTCAACTCGGACGCCTCCGTCGCCCGCCTGAAAGGCCCGGAGCGCCCGATCCAGTCCGAGGCGGCGCGCGCCGCTGTCCTCGCGTCCCTCGCCAGCGTCGACCTCGTGGTGATTTTCGACGAGGACACGCCGTTGCGGCTTCTCGAGGCGCTCCGCCCCGACGTCCTGGTGAAGGGCGCCGACTACCGCCTGGAGCAGGTGGTCGGGGCCGATCTGGTGCAGGGCTACGGCGGCCGCGTCGCGCTGGCCACCATCGAGCCGGGCTACAGCACCACCGCCACCATCGCCCGCATCGCCACTTAAGGATCGCCGCATAAGGATGGATGGTTTCGGCCTGCTTCGCCTCGAGCGTCTCCACCGTCATTTAGAGGCGGCCCCCGGCGCCCGTCCGCACGGCGCGTGACAAGGGCGGGGGAACGGGATATCGAGGACGCGCAACGATAAAGCTCGGGAGGAAAACCGTGACCCAGTCTTCGACGATCGAGAGCACGCAACCGGCGCAGGGGGTGACGATACGCGGTCCGATGGCGGAAGGCTACGAGCAGGTTCTGACCCCGGACGCACTCGCGTTCGTGGCGGCGCTGCAGCGCCGGTTCGGCCCGACGCGGGCGCGACTGCTGCAGGCGCGCGTCGGGCGTCAGGCGCGCCTGGATGCGGGCGAGCTGCCGGACTTCCTGCCGGAGACGGAGAACATCCGCCGCGGCAACTGGAAGGTGGCGCCGGTGCCGGCGGACCTGCAGGACCGACGGGTCGAAATTACCGGCCCCGTCGACCGCAAGATGGTGATCAACGCATTGAACAGCGGCGCCAACGTGTTCATGGCCGACTTCGAGGACTCGCTGGCGCCGACCTGGGCCAACGTCGTCTCCGGGCAGGTCAACATGATGGAGGCGGCGTGCGGCACCATCGCCTTCACCGACCCCGACAGCGGCAAGGACTATCGGCTGGCGGAGACCACGGCGACCCTGGTGGTGCGCCCGCGCGGCTGGCACCTCGTGGAGGAGCATGTGCTGGTGGACGGCGAGCCGGTCTCGGGTTCGCTGTTCGACTTCGGCCTGTACTTTTTCCACAACGCCAAGGCTTTACTCGCCCGCGGCACCGGCCCGTACTTCTACCTGCCGAAGCTGGAAAGCCATCTGGAAGCGCGGCTGTGGGCGGAGGTGTTCGCGGCCGCCGAGGAGGCGCTCGGCATCGAGCACGGCACCATCAAGGCGACGGTGCTGATCGAGACCATCCTCGCCGCGTTCGAGATGGAGGAGATCCTCTACGAGCTGCAGGACTACGCCGCCGGTCTCAACTGCGGCCGCTGGGACTATATCTTCAGCTACATCAAAAAGTTCCGCAACCGGGGGGACTTCGTGCTGCCCGACCGCAATGCGGTGACCATGACCGCGCCGTTCCTGCGCGCCTACTCGCTCGCGCTGATCAAGGCCTGCCACAAACGCGGCGCCCACGCCATGGGCGGCATGGCGGCGTTCATCCCCATCAAGTCCGACCCGGAGGCCAACGCCGCGGCGATGGAAAAGGTGCGGGCCGACAAGGTGCGCGAAGCGACGGACGGCCACGACGGCACCTGGGTTGCCCACCCCGGCCTGGTGGACCTCGCCAAGTCGATCTTCGACGAGCACATGCCGGAGGCCAACCAGCTCGGCCGGATGCGGGACGATGTTTCGGTTACCGCCCGCGACCTGATCGAGCCGGCGACGGGCGCCGTGACGGAAGACGGGCTCCGCGTCAACGTCCGCGTCGGCATCCAGTACATCGAGGCGTGGCTCGGCGGCAACGGCTGCGTGCCGCTCTACAACATGATGGAGGACGCCGCCACGGCGGAGATCTGCCGCGCGCAGATCTGGCAGTGGCTGAAGCACGGCGCCAGGCTCGCCGACGGCCGCCCCGTCGACGAGGCACTGGTGCACGCCATCGTCGACGAGGAAATGGCCGCTCTCCGCGACACGCTCGGGCCATCACGCTTCGACGGCGGGCAGTTCGACGCGGCCACCGAGGTGTTCCTGGAAGTGGCCACCGCGCCCGAGTTCATCGACTTCCTGACCCTCCCGGCCTACCAGCGCGTCACGACGCTCGTCGACTAAGGCGCGCGGTCATTGAGGGAGGCGACGACCCGATGTCCGCCCCGGGGGCACCATCCGATGGAGCCTGAGTGGCTGCCCATGGCGGAGGTTAGCCAGGAGCGCGCCTTATCCGGTTCTTTCGCCAGAACGCTGCGAGGCGCTGCAGCTACTCACTGGCGCACGCCTATGGTGGGCGGGAGCATCAGTCCTTTGCAGGAAAGCGTAACCACCAAAAACTGTTGCTAACTCCCATGGTAGATCGCCTACGACGCATACCCCGTACGGTAAGGCGTTGAAGCAGCCCACCGGACTTCGTACTGCCAACTGTTTAGAAGCCCGCCAGAGGGCTTAAGGTCAGCGTCGCCGTTGTCCCAAATGTATTTCGCAACATCCTCCGGCGAGGCCGGCACTTAAATCTGCGTTAGGTGACAGGGAGATGCGTCGCGGCCTGGTTGTCATTGACCTGCGCCCCCGTTTGTCCCCGCTGTACCGACTTTCGTGTCATTGCTTCGCTCTTCTCTGTCGATCGTCTCGCCACCGGTCGTGCCGGAGTTGTCAGCTCAGCCCCCGGTTTCGAACCCCGGATAGAGGGTCATGCCGCCGTCCACGTACAGGGCGTGGCCGTTGACGTAGTCGGAGTAGTCGGAGGCCAGCCATACCGCCGCCCGACCGATGTCTTCGGGCCCGCCGATGCGCTTGTACGGCACCAGCTTCATCAACTCGGCGTACGCCTCCGGCGTGCTCCATGCCTCGGTGTTGATCGGCGTGCGGATGGCGCCCGGCGATATGGCGTTGACCCGGATTCGCCACGCCGCCACTTCCTGGGCGACGGACTTCATCATCAGCATGACTCCGCCCTTCGACGCCGCGTAGTTCACATGTCCCGCCCATGGAATGACGTCGTGGACCGAGCTCATGCAGATGATCTTTCCGGCGGCGCACGAAACCTCTTTAACCACGCCCCGGCGCTTGAACTCACGGACCGCTTCGCGCGCACACAAGAACTGACCGGTCAGGTTCACGGACATGACTGCGTTCCACTGCGCCAGAGTCATCTCGTCGAAGGGCGCGTCTTTCTGCAGGCCGGCGTTGTTGACCAGGATGTCTATGGTGCCGAATTCCCGGCACATGGTCCGGAACATGGCCTGAACCTGCTCCTCTTTGGAGACATCGGCTTGAATCGCCATCGCTTCGGTGCCACAGCGGCGCTTGATCTCCTGGACCGCCTCTTCGGCCTTTTCCCGATTGGTGACATAGTTCACGATGATATCGGCGCCCGCGTGACCCAACGCGACCGCCACCTGTTCGCCGATCCCCGAGCTGGCCCCCGTGACGAGGGCCTTCTGGCCTTTCAGAACAACCTGCTGCTCAAGTGACGGCATGACGACGGGTGGATGCGGCTCCAAAGGCTTGTCATTCATCGGATCTTCTCCCGCGCGTTGCTGATGGCGTTTAGATGACGATCGGAGCCAATTGGCTAGTCTTTCACCAAGTTGTGCGGAGCGGGGGCACTGTCTTGACGTCCATACTTCGTCCCTCTTTCTGCTTCGTTCATCGCCGCATCAAGGGGCGGGCCTTGCGCGAAGTGCGATGACAACCGTACGAACCCGCCTCCTCAATCTTTCGTGGCACCCACGGGAATGGTTACCTCGTTCGGCTTCGCGAGCCTGCCGAGCGCAGGAAGACCAGCTTTCATCGCTTCGCGGCCGGCATCGCGGAACAAGTCCGCGAGGTGAAAATCGCGCCAGCTGGAGGGGGCGAACCGGGGTGCGAGCATGATGTCGCCGAGAGCGGCGTTGCGCGCACTTGTGTCGCCTTGCAGCATCATCAATGTTTCGACGACCGGGCTCACATTGCCGCCATTTTTTCTGAACGGCACCGCGCGTTCGGTGATTGAGGCGGGCCATGTCGCGAGGGTCTCCTTGGCCAAGAGATCAACCGAGACAACAATGTCGGCGCCCATTTCGCGAACGGCGAGAGTGGGCACCGGCACGAGGCAGATTCCATCGACCAGGCGCTGCGACCCGCAGCGGTAGGGCGGCGCCAATCCGGGCACCGACAGCGCCGCGCGCAATGCCTCATGGACTGGCCAGTCGCGAAGCGGGACCGCCTGCCGGCTCTCAAGATCAGCGGCCATAATGGTCAGGGGAACGGAAAGCTTGGAGATCGAGCGGTTATCGACACGCTGTTCCAGGGTGTGGAGCACGCCCTGCAGCCCTGCAGAAAAGCCTTCCGGCGAGAGCGCAGCCAATTTCTCCACATGCTCAAGCGACCAGATCTGCCTCAGCTCGCGGTCGATTTCGTCAGCCGCGAGCCCGGACGCCAGGAGGGTTCCGACGATCGCACCGATACTGCTCCCGGCCACGTAATCGACGCTGTAACCGGCTTCCTGCAGGACCTCAAGAGCGCCAACATGAGCGAAACCCTTGGCACCGCCAGCGCCGAGCGCCAAGCCGATCTTGGTCCGCGCCAAGTGCCTGCCGATCCACTCGATGTCGCCGCCCGTGTCGCCGGGCATGGCGGCGCGGAATATGCGAATATTGGAGGACGCCGCCGGGCGACCGTCGCCGTGGTCGTTGATTGGGAACAGGTCAACGGGACAGCGAGTCGCCTTGAAGCCCTCCAGCAGTGCGTGGCCGTCACAGTCGTCGCCAAGAAAAACGATCCGGTCCACGTAGCGGACGACTGCTCGAAGATCGGCTTGGTCTGGATAGACGACGGTTACGACGGTGACGCCTGAAGCGGCAAGATCATCGATGGCAGTAAGCACGGAGCTCACCGTCTCGACTGTGATGACATCAGCGCCGAAACAAGCATCGACAAGATTGATCACTTTGACATTGCGAGGGGTTGCCGCGCGCGCAGCAGCAACAACCCGCTCGGCCAGCCGTTCGCTCTGCCGCGAGATGATCAGCGCTGCGACGTCCGCGGCATCGCGCGGGGCAATGTGGCGAGCGGCGTCCTGCTTGCGACGGGTGATCAGCATGCGCGTGATGTTGAGAAGTAGCAGGGGATGACGGGCGATGACCTGCGAAAACTCGTTCAGGTCGGCCTCGAGGATCACGCTCGGAACAACGGTGACCAGATTGGCCGCCCGAGGCTCTCCTGTCAGCAGCGCCATTTCGCCAGCGATATCGCCCTGACGGATGCGGCTTATGACGCGCGGGCCGTCCGCATAGTCGAGTCGATTGATGCCTCGATGAGCCCCTTTTCAACAACGAAGAGGCGGTCACCAGCGTCTCCCTGCCGGCAGAGAACATGCTCGGCGTCATACTTCCGCCGCCGCATACGGCGACAGATGAGATCGATTTCGGCTCCATCGAGCCCGTGAAACAACGTCGATGACGCCGGCGCAGCGATCTGCGCCTCGCCCCGGTTGAGCCGCCAGAGCCTTTCGAGCCAGTCTCCGGGCCGGGCGAACATCCGCCATTATTCCTCTACAGCTAAAGTGCGGCATTCATTTCCTTACCCTTAACTTCGCCGGGCGCGGGCATCAGGTTACGCCGCTCGCGTTCGTTCACGAAAGCGCGAGAAGGGGCCGAGGTTCAGGATCCGACGTAACTTTTCACGCCGGCGCAGGCGAACTGGGCTGGTGAGGCTGGCGCCAAGTAGCCCGGTCTTCGAAGGATCGAACGTCTTGAAACGAGAGGGAACCGAACCTTATGACCGTCACCACCCGCACCACCGCGCTGGCGTTCGCCGGCGCCTTGATTGCCGCCACCGCGCTCTCCGCAGGAGCGGCGCATGCCGACGAGGCCGGCAAGGAGAAATGTTACGGCGTCGCGCTGGCCGGCCAGAATGACTGCGCCGCCGGCCCCGGCACCAGCTGCGCCGGCACCTCTACCGTCGATTACCAGGGCAACGCCTGGAAGCTGGTCGACGCCGGCAACTGCCTTGAGATCGGCGGCAGCCTGACCCCGCGCGAGGGCAACGAGGCCCCCGTCCCGCGGAACTCCTGAAGCCAAGGCGATGACCCGCACGCCTCCTCACCGGGTCTGCTTGGAAGACCCCATCCCGGCGTCCGCCGGGGTGGGGCTCAAGCCCCAGCACTATCGCGACGTGCTCGAAGGGGCTGGCCACGGACTGTGGTTCGAGGTCCATCCCGAGAACTACATGGGAAGCGGCGGTCCGCCGCACCGCTACCTCGAGGCGATCCGCCGCGACCACGCGCTGTCGCTCCACAGCGTCGGCGGCTCGCCCGGCTCGGCCGACGGGCTGCGCGCACCGCACCTGGAGCGCCTGAAAGAACTCGTCGATCGCTACCAGCCGGCGCTCGTCTCCGATCATCTGTCCTGGAGCGGCATCGGCGACGGCTTCGTTCACGATCTGCTGCCGATCCCGCTCACCTCCGAGAGCCTGCGGCGGTTCACCCGGAACATCGATCGCCTGCAGGAGGCGCTCGGCCGGACGATCCTGATCGAGAACCCATCCCTTTACCTGCTGCCGGTTGGCGCCGAGATCCCGGAGCCCGAGTTCATCGCCGCGCTGTGCCGGCGCACCGGCTGCGGCTGGCTGCTCGACATCAACAACATCTTGGTGTCGGCCACCAACCTCGGCTTCGATCCGGCGGATTATCTGCAGGCCGTCGATCCCCGTCTGGTCCAGGAAATCCATCTCGCCGGCCATGCGCGGGAGGCGCATGCCGACGGCGATTTCCTGATCGACGATCACGGCTCGCAGGTGCCGGAGCCGGTCTGGGACCTGTTCGCGACGTTCCTTGCCGCCGCCGGCCCGCGGCCGACGCTGATCGAATGGGATACCCGGGTGCCGGACTTCGCCACGCTCGCCGGCGAAGCGGCGCGGGCGAATGCGTTGCTCGCCGCGCCTGCGCGGCTCGCCCCGTCCTCGCCTGTTCGCCCCACTACCGTGGAGCGGGATGTCCGCCATGACAGCGCTGCGTGACTATCAGAGCGCTTTTGCCGCCGCCATCGCCGCCGGCGATGCGAGCCGCGCGCTGCGCCTTTTTCAGGGATCGTCGCTGCGCCGACAGCGGGGGTTCAGGGTTTACGCCAACAACCGGATGCACGCCCTCGTCTCGGCGCTCGGCGCCACCTTCCCGGCGGTGCAGCGGAGTCTCGGCGAGAAGGCGTTCGCTTCGGTGGCGATCGGGTTTGCCCGAAGGCACCCGCCGGCGCGGAACGCGCTGCTGCTCTGGTACGGCGCGTCTTTCCCCGCTTTCCTGGAGAGCCTTGAGGGCATGATTGCTCCTCACCTGGCCGACCTCGCGCGCCTCGAATGGGCCTGGCTCGAAGCCTATCACGCGGCGGAGGCGGAGCCGCTGGCGGCCGCGCAAGTGGCGGCGCTGACCCCGGAGCAAGTGGTGGCGGCGCGCTTGACCCTCCATCCCTCGGCGCGCCTGCTGCGGTCCCGTTGGGCGGTGGACCGGCTCTGGCGCGGCGATCCCGACCTGACCGTTGCCGGCGATGGCGGGGTTAAGGAAGCAGAGGGGGCGCGCTGCCTCGTGGTCCTCCGGCCAGAGGCCATGGTGCTGGTCTTTGCGGTTTCGCCGCCGGTTTTCGCAGCTCTTGCCGCCTTCCGCGACGGCGCCGCGTTCGCAGAGGCCACCCTGCACCTGGATGGGGCCGGGTATCTTGCCGAGCTGCAGGCGATGATTGCCGCCGGCCTGTTCACCGCCATCGAAACCCGATTGTGAAGAAGGAGATCCTTGCCATGAACACGACGACACCGGCCACGACCGGAACGAACAGGCCGTCGCACGAAACTGGCGCCGTCACCGGAATCGCCCCACTTTTCAGCTGGATCACGAGCTTGCTCACCCGCATTCCCGACGCTCTGGTCCAGCTGTTCGCGCGCCTTTCCATCGCGCCGGTATTCTGGCTCTCCGGGCAGACCAAAGTCGACGGCTGGAGCATCAAGGACACCACGTTCTATCTGTTCCGCTATGAATACCAAGTGCCGGTGCTGCCGCCGGACCTCGCCGCCTACATGGCGACGGCCGCCGAACATTTCTTGCCGGTCCTTCTCGTGATCGGTCTCGCGACGCGATTCGCGGCGCTCGGGTTGTTGGGGATGACCCTGGTGATCCAGGTGTTCGTCTATCCGGAAGCCTGGTCGCTGCACGCCCTGTGGGTCGCCGTGCTTCTGGTGATCGCCGCCCGTGGCCCGGGAACGTGGTCCCTCGACCACCTGATCGGGCGCCGGATCGGCGGCCCCAGATGAGCCCATGTGTGAAAAGAAAGCGCCATGGCGCATTCCTATAAACCAATTGCCGACTATGCCGTCATCGGCGACTGTCACGGATCGGCGCTCGTCTCGCGCGACGGAAGTGTCGACTGGTGCTGCCTTGAGCGATTCGACGCCGACCCGGTCTGCTGCCGCATCCTTGATGCCGAGAAGGGAGGGTTCCTTGCGGTCCGGCCGGTCGGGGCGTTCACCGCCAGCCGCGCGTATGTCCACGGGACCAATATCCTGCAAACGACGTTCACCACCGCAAGTGGAGTGGTGACGCTGACCGACTTCATGCCGGTGGGGCGGCGCCCGGAAGCGGGCACCCATGATTACGTCAGCCTCAACGCCCCCGGCTGGCTGATCCGGGTCATTGAGGGCAGAAAGGGCTCGGTCGCGTGTAATGTCGGCTACCGCCCGTCCGTCGATTTCGCTCGCCGGCCGCCGCGGCTCATCGATGCGCCGGGCGTTGTCAGGCTCGATAACGGAAGGACCGAGGCCGCGCAGACACACGAAGGGCCGTGCCTTTACCACGATGTCCCCGAGCTGCGGCAATCAGGCGACGCGGCACGCGCGAGTCTGCAGGTCCAGGCTGGCGAACACCGGGTGCTGGTTCTGACTCCCAGACCGACGAACTTCAGCCCCCTGGGCCAGGCCGAGAGAATGCGCGCCGTGACCGAGGCCTTCTGGCGCGAGTGGATTGCCTATTGCCGCTACCAGGGGCCCTATGCGGAGGCGGTCACTCGCAGCGCGCTTGCCCTGAAGCTGCTCACCTACGCGCCGACGGGCGCCATCGTCGCGGCGCCGACGACCTCGCTTCCCGAGGCGCTCGGCGGCGCCCGCAACTGGGATTACCGCTATTGCTGGTTGCGCGACTCGGCGTTCACCCTCTATGCCCTGGGGGTGCTCGGCTACAGCGGGAAGAATCTTTCCCTCGCGGCGGTCCGTTCTCGATGACGCCATGGCCGGAGGCCCGAGACGATGAATGGAGGACAGGTTTCCATGCAAGCACATCGATTCGTCGCGGTCGTTGTTCTCGCCGCGTTTGGTCTACCGGTCGCGGGATTGGCATCGCCGGCGGATCCGTGGCGCGCGGAGTGGCCGAGGACCGACTTCGCACGCCATACGGTGCCGCTCGAGGACATCATCTCCGGCGGGCCGCCGAAGGACGGCATTCCGTCCATCGACGATCCAAGGTTCGTACCGGTGGCCGCGTCGACGGACCTGTCGCCCCAGGAGCCGGTGATCGGCCTGATCATCGACGGCGATGCCCGCGCCTATCCGCTGCGCATCCTCCACTGGCACGAGATCGTCAACGACGTCGTCGGCGGCCGGCCGGTGGCGGTCATCTACTGCCCCTTGTGCAACCTGCCGTTGGTCTGGGACCGTCGTCTGGAAGGGTGCGTCCTCGACTTCGGCACCACCGGCAAGCTCCGCCATTCCGATCTGGTCATGTACGATCGCGCGACGGAGAGCTGGTGGCAGCAGGCCACCGGGACGGCGATCATCGGCACCCTTGCCGGCGAGAGGCTGAAGGAGATCCCGAGCCGGCTCGAATCTTTCGCCCGGTTCCGCGAGCGCGCGCCAACGGGCCGGGTTCTCGTCCCCGCCGATCCCACGGCACGCCCTTACGGCGTCAATCCTTACGCCGGCTACGACTCGGCGGGCCACCCCTTCCTCTACCGCGGCGACGTCCCGGGGGGCAGCCCGCCGATGGCGCGGGTGGTTGCCATCGGCAACGAAGCCTGGTCGCTGGAACTGCTCCGCCAGCGCCGGCGGATCGAGACCGACGATCTGATCATCTCGTGGGACGCGGGACAGGCCTCGGCGCTCGATACGCGGCAGGTTGCGGACGGGCGCGACGTCGGCAACATCCTCGTTCAGCGTCATACTGCGAGCGGCCTCGAAGATGCCGCCCACATGATCACCTTCGCCTTCGCGTTCTTCGCGTTCCACCCTGAGGGCGTGCTGCATACGCCGAACGGGGCGGTGCACGGTGAGGGCCGCTCAGGTTAAGCGGCGGGAGTTCGTTCTTCAGGGCGCAGTGGTTTCGTCGGCAATAGCCGCGAGCGCGCCGGCGATCTTCTCGACGACCTCCGGGCGATCAGTGATGCCGTGGCGGGTGGCAATGAGGTTCGGGGGCGTGTAGCCCACGTGGGTCGTGCCGTCGGCATCCTGCCAGACCAGCACGCGAAGCGGCAGATCGAGACCCGCCGTCTGCTCGCTCTGCATCAACGGCGTTCCCAGCTTCGGATTACCGAACAGGACCAGCACCGTAGGCCGTAACGAGAGTCCGCTCGCCTCCGCAGCGGCGGCGTGATCGATCTTCGCCACCACAGCGGCGCCCCGGCTGTTCACCGCCGCTTCGAGGCGTTGAACGGTCGTGGGCACGTCATGCGGACTGGGCTTGGTAATGAGTGGATCCTCTGCGGCAGCGGATATCGTCGGCGCGGCGAACAGGATTGGCAGGGAAACGAACAGCGCTGAAAGTGTCGAGCGGACGAAGCGGATCATTGGAAAGGCCTCCTCGGATGCATCAGGCCGCGCCGCGCGGCGGATAGTTGTTGTCGATCACGAACCGCACCGCCGTCTCGATGTCGGCGAAGCTTGGCCGGGTGAAGGGCATTGTCTGCACAGACGCCCCGAAGAGCGTTCCATAGGGGCGAACCAGGAATACCCCCGGCTCGGCAAACAGAGGCGTTTCTTTCTCGGTGATCGCCGAGGAAATCGAGAGTCCCCAGGCCCGCGCCGTGTCGATCGGAAGCCCATAGCCGACGGGCAGGCCGTCAAGCTTCCATTCATCCCTGGTTCTGGTTGCCCGATCCTCGGGATCCGTGCTGATGGCGATCGGCGCCACGCCCAATGCGGCGAACGAGTCCGACTGGCCGACCAGAGATTTGAGCCAGGGGCGGCAGATCGGGCAGTGATAGCCGCGATAGACGGCGATCAGCGTGAACGTTTCCGGGCGGGCCTCGGCGATGTCGAATCGGCCGCCGCCGACCAGCGGCACGGCGAGTGGCGGCACGGGCTGCGTTGGTTTCAGCATTGGTAGCCTCCGTTGTTGAGGTTGACTGCGGACTCCGTTTCAGGCGCCCATGCCGCGCCAGGGCAACAGCCAGCGGCCGAGCGCGCCGGCGACGGCGGCGAACACCGCCACCGATCCGAACTGCCAGACCAGCACCATGAACGCCGCATCCTGGGGATGGACCAGACGCAGGCCGACGTAGGCCAGCGCCGCCGCCGCCAGGGCGCCTAGAAAGGCGGTCAGGCGCGGCGTCAAGGGCGCGCCGCGGCGAACCATCGCGACGATCGCGATGGCGGGCACGGCGCCGACCATGGCGATGACCGGCAGGCAGACCGGATCGAAGCGGAACGTCACTCCTTCGGGCCCGAACGCCAGCCACGCCTGCCAGCACTGGCGGCCGAGGCTCGCAATCCATATCGTCAGCGGCGCCGCCGGCAGCCACAGGTTCCATTTCGGCGATCCGGGAACCGAGGAGGCGAAGGCGGCATGGGCGGCGCACACCGCCGTCACCAATGCGGCGAGCAAAGGCACCAGGAACGCCCGCTCGGTGAGCATCTCCGCAAGGTCCGGGCGTGGCCCCATCAGGGCGCCGAACAGCGCCACCACCGGCAGCGCCACCGCCAGCCACCGCACCACGCGCCGGCCCGGCGGCGGCAGCCGGCGTACCGGCCGCGCATCCCGGGCGAGAGCCCGGATCAGGGCGTCGGTGCTATCGGCCGTCATGGCGCGCGGTCCTTTCCCAAGAGGGCGCGGAGAGCCTTGATCCCGCGATGGGTGGCGACCTTGAGAGCCGTTTCGCTCATTCCGGTTTCCTTCGCCGCTTCCTTCAGCGACATCTCCTTCAGCTTGAGGAGTTCGATCGCCCGCCGCTGCGCCGGGGGCAGTCCGGCGACCGCGGCGTGGATCTCCTTGCCATCAAACTGATCCTCTGTATTCGCCGCACGGTCGGCAAAGGTTTCCTCCAGAGACTCGACCGCCACCTCGTTCCTCCCCCGCCGCACCCGCCTTCGCATCGCATCGCCGATGCGATGGCGCTGGATCGCCATCAGCCACGGCAGGAACGGGCGTGCGGGATCATAGGTTTGGCGGACGGCGTGCACCGACAGCAGGACATCCTGGACGACGTCCTCGACATCGGCGGCGGGCGCGCGGTCGAGACGGCGAGCGGCCACCCGGCGCAGCAGCGGCGCGATGTCGTGAAGCAGCTTCCGGTAGGCGTCCGCGTCACCATCCTGAGCCGCCGCCATCAGCCGGCTCCACTCCGGATGGTCGTCCCGGACCTCTGTATCGGTCATGTTTCGCCTGGCAATGTTGTGCCGTGGCGGCGACCATGCCCCATCCCCTGAGGCGGTGCAACCGGCGGCCATGCCGGCTTTAAGCCGCTGAGCGCCGCGGCTGCGGCCCGGAGCTCAAGATGCCGAGGGCGAAGGCGGCGCATCCTCCGGCCAGCACCGCGACCTTGACGATTAGAAGCCGGGTATAGTCATGCAGCGGCCCGAACAGATGCGCCATCACCGGCAAATGCCCGGAGCTGTCGAGAAAATAGACGCCCGAGCCGGTCATGGCGAGAGCGAAGGCGGCGCCATAGCTCCACAACGGCACGCGCATGCCGCCCCAGATGCAAAAGAAGATGACCGGGGCGAGGAACAGTGCCGCGGTGCCGCTGATCGCCACGGCGGTGAACAGATCGCTCGGTCCAAAGAACAACAGGGCGAGCCCGCCGCCCATGAACGCGGCCATGGCGATCCGGCCATTGCCGGGGGTGGGCGCAGCTATGCGCATGTCCACCACCGCCAGCTTCGAGGCGCTCGAGAGGGCGGAGTCCAGCGTCGAGACGGCCGAGACGACGAGCGCCAGATTAACCATCAACAGCGCCGGTCCCGCCAGCATCCGCCCCAGTGTTTCCATCAGCGCCTCGCCCTCGCCGCGGTGCAAGCCGGCGAAAACGCCGATCAGGCCGAAGGCGAGGATGCAGGCGGTGCTGAGCCAAAAGGCGTAATGGAAGCTCCGGCGCGTCGTTGCGCGGTCGGCGAGGAAGCCGCGGTCCATCATCACCGGATCGTGCAGCGGGTAGCTCCACACCTGGACCAGCGCCACCGCCAGCAGCACCCAGCCGGGCGCCGTCAGATCCGGGCTGCTGGCCAGGATCGCCAAAGGATCGAAGCCTGGCTGGCGGACGATGATCACAATCAGCACGGCAAGAAGGACCAGCAGAATCGTCATCCGAAGAACATCGGTGCGCAGCGATGCGCGCAGGCCGCCCATCATCGAATAGGCGAGGGTGAACAGCGTGACCGCGAGGATCGCTGCCGCATAGGGCACGGTTCCCGCCACCCCGAAGATGATGCCAACGACGAGCAGATTGGCGAAAACTTCGCTAACCAGCCGCACGGTTACCAGTACATTGAATGTCCATTCCCCAAGCGTGCCGAAATGCGCCCGCAAATAGGATTGCACGCTGGCATGGCCGTGGCGGAAGCGGATCGCATCGACGATGAACGCGCCGACCAGGAACGAGCCGTAGTAGACGGCATAGGCGATCGTGCCGGCAATGCCGAACAGGTAGCCGAGGATCGCCGCGTTGAGAAGCGAGCGGGCAAAGATCCAGGTGGTCACCTGCGAGAACACCAGCGGCCACAGGCCCGGCGCTTGCCCCGTCTCCGACATGCCGAGAAAGAAGCTCTCGCTGCTGCGAACCCGGGGCGAGACGAGAATGCTCAGCACCGCAAGCGCACCGGTCGCGACGACGAGGATGGCGGTCATGTCGGAAAATGCCCCGTTCTGAGCTGTGCCATTTACAGGTTCGCCGCGGCAGCCGATTTGGTTACTTCCGCAAGATGCCGACCGGCAGGAAACCTTTTTCGCTCGACGAACGAACAGGTTGGGACGCAGCGACAGTGGGGTCGAAATGGATGCGATATGCGATCAGCTTCTTAACGGCGCCGGAGAAACCGCCGCCGTGGTGGTGGCCGACGGGCCGATCGTAGTTTTCGGCGGATGCTACAGCAATCTCGAAGCAACGGAGGCGCTTCTCGCGGCGGCAGCCCGGCTGGGCGTGCCGGCGGAGCGGATCGTCTGCACCGGCGATGTCGTCGCGTATTGCGCCGACGCGCACGACACCGTCACGCTGATCCGCAACGCGGGCGTGCATGTGGTGATGGGAAACTGCGAGGAATCTCTCGGCTGGCGCCTTCAAGACTGCGGCTGCGGTTTT
This sequence comes from Rhodospirillales bacterium, assembly GCA_016710335.1. Lineage (NCBI taxonomy): Bacteria > Pseudomonadati > Pseudomonadota > Alphaproteobacteria > Rhodospirillales > Rhodospirillales bacterium. The sequence goes on along the minus strand of JADJXQ010000007.1, from coordinate 171,403 downwards.
GCCGACGGGAGCGCCTGCGATCGCGCGGCGGCCGCGTGGTATCGCCACGCCGACAGCCAGCTCGACGCCCTCGATCGTCAGTGGATGCGGGACCTGCCCCGCCGGATCGATGTTCTCGTCGGCGGCCAGCGCCTTGCCGTCATTCACGGCGCCATCGCCCGCATCAACACCTTCATCTTTGCCTCTGCCCCGGATGCGGAGATCCGCCGGCAGATCTCGCTGGCGGCGTGCGACGGCGTCATCGCCGGCCATTGTGGCCTGCCCTTCACCCGGATCGTGGACGACCGGCTGTGGCACAACCCGGGAGCGATCGGGATGCCAGCCAACGACGGCACGCCGCGGACTTGGTTCAGCCTGATCGAGCCCTGCGGCACCGGCGTGCGGATCCACCGCCTGCCGCTGGAATACGAGGCCGCCCCGGCGGCCCGCAAGATGCGCGCGGCCGGCCTTCCCGAGGGCTACGCCGCGGCGCTGGAAACCGGACTGTGGCCAAGCTGCGATGTCCTGCCAGCGGCCGAGCTCGCGCGCCGCGGCACGCCGATTGCGAGCAAGAACACGCTTTGGCCTCTACTGCGGGCCGCACAGCCGCCTCGCGCCGAGGCGCAAGGCTGCGACAGCGCGCCGCCGCCTGTCCGGGCGAAGTTCAGCGATCCCGACGTCACCGCCAGAGGCGAGCGACGCGCCAGCGTACCGCTTGTTCACCTGGAGACGCTATGGTTCAACACCGGCACGTTGTGCAATCTCGCTTGCCACAACTGCTACATCGAGTCGAGCCCGCGTAACGACCGGCTGGTCTACCTCAGCCGCGCCGAGGTGCGGGGCTTCCTCGACGAGGCCGCCGGCCTGCACCCGCCGCCGAATGAAATCGGCTTCACCGGCGGCGAGCCGTTCATGAACCCGGACATTCTCGCCATGATCGAGGATGCACTGGCGGGCGGCTTCCGGGTCCTGGTGCTGACCAACGCGATGAAGCCGATGCAACGGCTGAAAGCGCCGCTGCTTGATCTCGACCGGCGTTACGGGGCACGCCTAACGCTGCGGGTCTCGGTCGACCATTATACCCCGGAGGGCCACGAGGACCTGCGCGGCGCGGGAACCTGGCAGCCGACCATCGACGGCCTCAAGTGGCTCATCGCGGGCGGCTTCGACGTTTCAGTCGCCGGCCGAACCCTCTGGGGCGAGAGCGACGGCAAGTTGCGCGCCGGTTTCGGGTCACTGTTCGCCAAGCTGGGTATTCCCATTGACGCCGACGATCCCGCCCGCCTGGTCCTGTTCCCGGAGATGGAGGCGGATGCGGACGTGCCCGAGATCACCGAGCGCTGCTGGGGGATTCTCGGCAAAACGCCGCAGTCGGTCATGTGCGCCACCTCGCGGATGGTGGTGAAACGCAAAGGTGCGGCGCGGCCGGCGGTCGTCTCGTGTACCCTTTTGCCCTACGACGAGGGCTTCACGATGGGCGCCAGTCTCGCCGATGCAGCCCGCCCGGTCGCGCTCAACCACCGCCACTGCGCGCGCTTCTGCGTCCTTGGCGGCGCGTCCTGCAGTCCTCACAGCGGACAACAGGGAGACTGAAGGAGATGACAACGGGCTGGACGGTGCGCGCGGGGATGATTGCAACGATGCTGGCACTGGCGCTGGCGATGCCGGCCGGCGCGGAGCCGCTCGTGTTCACCCCGAGAGAGATCCTGGCGACGTGGCACCGCGAGAGTTTCCAGGGCGAGACCACTTACGCGCTCGACGGGGAGGCGCTGCGGGCCCGCTGTCGAGACAGCGCCTCGGGGTTGTTCCTGAGACAGACGATCGACCTTCGCGTCACTCCCGTCATCGAGTGGTCGTGGCGGGTGGACGCCGTCTTCGACGGCGCTGCCGACGAGACGAGCAAGGCCGGCGATGACTTTCCCGCGCGCCTCTACGTGGTGCGGGAGAGCGCCGTCCTGGTCTGGCGAACGCGGGCGATCAACTATGTCTGGGCGAGCGCGATGCCGCAGGGATCGAACTGGCCCAATCCGTTCGCCTCGCAGGCCCACATGGTCGCGCTGCGCTCCGGCGCGCCGCCCGCTCCGGAGCAATGGGTCACCGAACGGCGCAACATCGTTGAGGACTTTCGCCGCTATCACGGGCTTGAGGTCGAGCGAATCGACGCCGTGGCGATCATGACCGACTGCGACAACCGCAATGCCACTGCCGAAGCCTGGTACGGCAAGGTGCGTCTTCTTGCGGAGTAAAGGAGGGATCGACCATGGTCAGAGCTATCTCGACTGATCGGCGTGACCGCCAGAACCATAGCTGCTCGCTCCACGTGAACAGCAATGCCTGCGCTTCGTCTCGCCAGGGGAAAACGCCCGTTCGATCCGGATCTCCACCCCGTTCGCGGCCTTCTTCGACGTCTGGAAGAACGGCCTGTGCCACCCCACGCCGTCCTGCTTCATGAGGATGCCGCGCACCGCTGCGTACGCCTCGATCAGGACCGCGCCGCTCTCGTCGAACTTCTTCTCGCCCTCCGCCTGAACATCGGTGGCGCGGCCACCTCGGTCTGCGTGCCGGGTGAGACCTTGCCTTCGAAGTAGCCCGGCGCCTCGAAGTCCCCCGGGCGCGGCAGGCCCAGGCGCTTCGCGACGATGTCGCTCCCGTCCGGGTCCAGGAACGCCCCCGAGATGTCCTTGTGATACTCAGGACCTGCTCCGGAGGCGCCTCGAACATCTCCGGCATGTGCGTACCCGTCCTGCGGGATCGGCTCCCAGCTGATCTGCCCCAGGGAGCGCCGGGCTGCGGCGACGAAGTCGATCTCCGCCACCTCCGGAATCGGCTTCCCCTCCTTGGTCGCCTTCTCCACTGCGCTGCAGGCCGCCGACGTCGTCGGAAGAGATAAAAGCTCCGCGCTTCTTATCGCTCGACTGGACGGCAAAGGCGGCGACCGCAATTCATCGAGTCCTCAACGAAGGCGCTGTTGTCATGACCGCGCCGCCTGTGCGGCGGCGCGGCTTTTGGACGCTCGATGTGGGCGGTGTTTGTTACGATCCGGCACCATCGAGAAAAACGAGCATGCGGGAAGCGATTTCCGATCCGTACTCTTCGAGGGCGAAATGGCCGGTATCGAGCAGGTGGAACTCCAGGTTCTTCAGGTCGCGCTTGTAGGGGTGCGCTCCTTCCTCCGGAAAGATGTGGTCGTTCTTGCCCCACACCAGCAGCGTCGGCGGCTGATGTTCGCGGAACAGCGCCTGCCATTTGGGATACTCAGGCACGTTGGTGCCGTAGTCGAGAAACAGCTCGAGCTGCACCGCCTGATTGCCCGGACGATCGAGCAGGTACTGGACGTGCCAGAAATTGTCGGGGCTGATCAACTCGGGATCATTGGTGCCGTGCGTGAACTGCCACTTCGTGGCCTCCAGGCTCAGAAAGCCCCGCAGCGTGTCGCCATTCTCGGCTGTCGGCTCGGCCCAGTAGGCCTTGATCGGGTCCCAGAATTCCCGCAACGCTTCTTCGTAGGCGTTGCCGTTCTGAATGATGAAGGCGGTGATGCGGTCGGGATCGGCCGCGAACATCCGGTAGCCGACAGGCGCGCCGTAGTCCATGAGGTAGACGGCGTAGCGATCGACGCCCTTGCGGTCGAGAAACACGGTCATCAACCGCGCCAGGTTGGCGAACGAGTAGTCGAACTCCGCGGCAGAGGGCATCGACGACGCGCCGAAGCCTGGACAGTCGGGGGCGAGCACATGGAAGCGCTCGGCGAGCGCCGGGATCAGGCTGCGGAACATATGCGACGAGGTGGGAAAGCCGTGGAGCAGGAGCACCGTCGGGCGTGACGGATCGCCGGCCTCCCGGTAGGCGATGTCAAGGCCCTCGATCTGCTCGGTGCGGTAGCGGACTTTTGCCGTTTCCGCCTTGATTGCCGCCGTCTCCGCGACGGCGGGGGCAGGGCTGGTGATGGACGTCGCGAGGCTGAGAGCAAGGACGCTGGCGGCGACGTGGGTTGTCAGTTTTGGCAACATGGAATCCTCCTTCAATGGGTTCTAGCGGCGTCTTGGGATTAGCGACGCGTTTGGAGCGCGGAACGGAGCGCGGCGTTTTCCTCCCGCAGCTGGGAGAGTTCGCTGAGCAGTGGAGCCAAGTGCTCCTGGAATTCCTCCAAGGTCAGTCGCTGCGGGATGTGCTGGGGACAGTTCCAGTCGAAGGCGGCCACGGTGATCACGACGGCTCGCTCCGGCCGGGCGGCATACGCAATATCATGGAGGCGCGAGACAAGGGCCGGATCGTCGGCAAGCTCCGCGATCCAGGCGTGCCCCCATAGCTTCAATCGGCGCCGGTTCGGGTAGTCCATTAGGATGAGCGAAATGCGATTATCCGTCGCAAGATTGCCCACGCTCAGATATTGCCGGTTTCCCTTGAAATCCGCGTAGGCAAGGGTCCGGGCGTCAAGAACCTTGAGAACGCCCTTCGGCCCGCCCCGGAACTGAACATAGGGCCAGCCAGTCGCCGAAACCGTGGCCTGATAGAAGCCGTCCCGATCGGCGATGAACGTCGCCTCGGTTTCGCTCAGACAATCTCCCCGCTCGCTCGCGGGCTCCAGGAACTTCCCATAGCTTTTGGCCGATCCGTGTTGTTCCTGGATCGCGCGGACCTCCGGGGTAAAGGTTATTTCGGCGAATGCACGGGCCATGGTGTCCTCTGTTTGCGAGATCGGTGGGTTTCCCCTGTCACAGAGACAATGGGCGCTTTCTCCAGATCCGAGAATGTGCGATTACAGGAACAGTTTGTTCCACAAAACGGAATCAATGGACCGCTTCCGGGAGCTCTCCACGTTTGTCGCTGTGGCCGAGGAGGGCGCGTTCAACGCCGCCGCGCGGCGGCTTCATATGTCTCCCCCGGCAGTGACCCGGTTCGTTTCGGCCCTCGAGGCGCGGCTCAACGTGCAGCTTGTCACCCGCACCACCCGTCACGTGGCTTTGACCGACGCCGGGGCGCGGCTGTACAGCGACGCTGTTCGCATCCTCAGCGACCTCTCGGGGGCGGAGGCGTCGGCAGCGGGATCTCATCAGGTTCCGGTCGGTGCGCTCCGGATCACCGCCCCGCTGATGTTCGGTCAACGGGTGATCGCGCCAATCCTGCGGCACTATCTGGACCGGTATCCGGCGGTGACGGCGCACACGCTTTTCGTCGATCGCATCGTCAACATGATCGAGGAGGGGCTCGATGTCGCGCTCCGGATCGGCGAGCTCCCGGACTCGTCCCTGTTTGCAACGACGGTGGGCACCATCCGTCGCGTGACGGTGGCGGCGCCGGATTATCTTGCGCGAATGCCGGAACTGGAGACGCCCGAGGCTCTTCACAACCACCGGATCATCCTTGCGACCGCCATGTCCGACTTGCCGGTTTGGGAGTTTGTTTCGGCGCGCCGGCGACAGCAGGTCAAGCTCCAGCCCAGATTGTTCGTCAACACGATGGCCGCAGCGATCGATGCGGCGCTCTCGGGCTGGGGCGTAACGCGCGTCCTGTCGTACCAGGTCGCCGACGAAATTACGTCTGGCGCACTCGTCGAAGTGCTGCGCGATTACGAGGACCGGCAGATGCCGATTCATCTCCTGCACGCCGAAGGCAATCGCGCAGCCGCCAAGATCCGGACCTTTGTCGACTTCGCCGCGAACCGCCTCAGGGCGGACGCGGCACGTCTGGCTGCATTGTAGGGTCTCCATGGTATGAACCGGAGACATAGGTAACGGTCTAGACCGGAGACATGGGTGACAGGTTTTGTATTGGCGGGGAGGGCCTGCCGATGCCTTGGAGAGAGACCTGTGCCATGGACGAGCGGATGGAGTTTGTTGCGGCGTGTTTGTGTGGTGAGGACACGATGACGTCGTTGTGCGAGCGGTATGGGATCAGCCGGAAGACGGGTTACAAGTTGCTTGGCCGGTACCGCGTGGAGGGTCCGTCGGGTGTTGAGGAGCGGTCGCGTCGGCCGCATCGTCCGGATATTCAGGAGGGTTCCAATTTCTGATGTGGACGTGAAGCGTATTTTTTTACTATTGCCGGGGGTGTAGAGACTCCATTTGGGTGCGTGTGCGGCTTGCGGCCGGCGCACTGAAGTGGACCCCTGAAGTGGACCCCATCGGCTGGACAGTTTGGACGCCGCGCTAGGGTGGACGCTCCCCATTCATCAAACTGAGAATTTCACCTCTTGTTGTTGTTGGGCCTGTGGGTATGTGGTCATCGCGCCAGCGATGTCCATCACCACCTTAACCAACTACCCGATTTTCGGGGTCCACTTCAGCCATCGGTTCCGATCTCACGCCGAGGCACGAATGGCCGTCTTCCAATTCATCGAAGGATGGTAAATCCCCGCCGGCGACACTCGGCCATCGGCTACCTGTCGCCCGTCGACTACGAAAGGAGCGTGCCCCGCTCGCGAAAGTCGGTAACCGTCCCCGAAAACGCGGGCAACTCCAGCGCTAGAAAACTCCTCATCTACGCCAACACCGCCTTCCAGCGCGGAACGCCTTGGAGCGATAAATGTGCTAAAGTTTAATGGTTGCTACGCGGGCTACGCTGGCTGAAAATCGCACATGCGGCGTTCGGTTGCTGCGTTGGCGGCATCGCTCGGAAACGACTAGGCCAAACGCAGCCGGATCCGTATTGGATTTACATGCGGAGGGATTATGTTGGAATCGTGCGCTAGGCTTCTGCAAAGGTAAACGATGGAAAAGCTCATTATCACTTATGGGCCCCTACTGGCCGCTGTGATCAGCGGCATTTTTACGGTGGCCACGCCTTTTGTTGCAACTGGGGGCAGCGCTAAAGCCAACTTCGTTATCAGAGTTTGCATTTCCCTGGTAGTAATTACAGCCCTTGCCGTAGGCGTATTCATTTTCAACTCCTATTGGGAGCCTAAGGACGCGTGGTCAGTCTGGTCCGAAAATATTAAAGTCCAAATAGATAATTGTACGATGGGGCAGGAAAATAAAGAGGCGCAATGTGTAAAAGAAGCAATTAAAAAACACAAAAATAATATTCCTCCAATAGCCTTCCACAAAACCATCGCTAACGAGTTCTACCACGATATAAGAACCGGATCAACGTTGATCAATATTCCGGAAGTGGAGCGGGTTTTCAATAAATACTTTGGGATCAATTCGAATACTTTTATCGGTTCGGGATCAACAGTCCCGTGGACCCACACCCCTCAGTACAAGAACGCGGACGCCAGGGAGTACCTAGCTCCAAATTTGCCAGAAACACATAAATTCGTCTGGACTTGGACGCTGCGACGTGAAGAGGAGGATCTCAAGCACCAAACAGTGAGGCAGTTTATTACCCACCGGCCTCCTGAGGAAGAATCAGACAGTCATTCTCTCGGAAATTTCCTAGTTCAGCTGGAAGCTAAGAGAATCGATATTGTGTCGCAGCCACCAGTAATACGTTTCCAGCAATTCTCTTCTAGCAAGTACCAAGGCACGATGGGTCGGCCAGAATCGTTCAGAGTGTTTTGTGTCAGTCTACAGGACGTATGGGATATGTCGATCGAAGATGCGATTAAAGCTTCCGGGTTTACATGGGACCCACAAAACTCATTTGAACCGGATGAGACTTTATTCATATGGCTCTATGTGCCGTTTCATGACGCTGAGGTGGTTCCAGCAACATGGGGAAACGTTATTAGCCCGTCTTATTCATGACGCCGGCCGGGCGCGGGGTTTTTGAGCCGAGTTGGCTGATGGAACGAGCTTGGGCCTTCGGGTTTTTTTCCCGTTGTCGTTCGACTGGATTTGATGTTGGTCTGGCGGTTTCCGGGAGGGGTTTTGGCGGGGCGGTTGCGGCCCCGATGCTCAGGGTCCGGCGAGCGAGGTAGCGAGGTGTCGGAACAGCGGCGCCTCGGGACAGGCTGCGGCGAAGGCGAGGCGGACGCGCGACGTGGTCTCGATGACGCGGGCGCCGGTTTTGAGGAGCTTCAGGCGCAGGGTGGCGAACTCGGCGACGGCCAGCGCATGCGCCTTCGGGATGGCGTCGCGCAGCCTGAGCATCAGCCAGTAGGCGGCGGTATGGAGAACGAGGCGGACCTGGTTGGCCAGCGGCGCGCGGCAGCTGGTACGGTCGGACGCGAGTTGGGTCTGGTGCAGCTTGATCAGGTTTCGGCTTGGCCGCGGGCGCAGTAGAGGACCTCGTAGACGTGCTCGGCCGTGCCTGCGGCGAGGCTGGTGACGACGAAGCGGACATCGAGGCCGAGCTTGGTGGCTTCGATGCGGGCGCAGGCCCGGCGTTCGCGTTTCCACGACCTGGCCCGGTAACGGGTTTCGGCGAAGCCGCGCAGACAGGGTTTTTTCTCCAGCGCGCGTCGGGTGCGGATGTCGTCGGCGGCTTCGTCGACAAGACGGTCGAGCACCCTGTTGCCCGGCAGGCCGAAGAGGTAGTCGACACCGTTCGCCTCGCACCAGTCCATCACCTCGGACCGGCCATAGTGGCTGTCGCCGCGGATGGTGATGCGGGTGATGGGCCAGCGGCGGCGGATGTGGCGGACGAGCCGGCGCAGATGGCCGCGGATCTCCTTGCCGGATGGCGTCCTGCCGGGGCGGAGGATCATCGCCACCGGACGGCCGGTCGCCGTATCGTAAACGTGGATCGGCAGAAAGCAGCGCTCGTCGTAGTGGGCGTTGAACAGCGACAGCTGCTGATGGCCGTGGACGACGTCGCAGGTGTCGTCGATGTCGAGCGTCACCGCGGCGGGCGGCGCCGGGTAGCTGGCGAGCCACAGATCGAGCAAGACCCGACCGAGCCGGATGACGCTGCGCAGGTCGGGCGCGTTCTCCCAGCGGGACATCGTCGGCTGCGAGCACAGGTCCCGGCCGCTGTCCGGCAGCCGGCCGCAGGCGAGCTTGAATGCCGGATCGGAGCGCAGGCTGTCCAGGTCGTCGGCGTCCTCGTAGCCGCAGGCGATGGCGAAGATGCGCGCCCGCAGGATGTCGGCGAGCGGATGAATGACCCGGCTGGCGTCGCGGCCGTCCGGGATCGCGGCGGCGAGCTTCGCGGCAATGCCAAGCCGTCGCTCGGCTTCGGCCAGCAGCATCACCCCGCCGTCAGACGTGATCCGCCCGCCGTCGAACGCGGCGATGACTTTCTTGCTCTGGGCGGCTGGAAACGCGAACGGCAGGGTCGTATCGTCGGTCATGGCGGATGTGGCCGGCCCAAATGTCGTCGAAGGACTGGTGTCAGCAACCAAATCCTACGCCACATCAACCGCTTACGCTACATCCGCCAGCCCCTGAAAAGGGGCGTCATGAATAAGACGGGCTAAGCTGCCCGGCGGTACGCCGCGCCGCGTTCCTGCTCCGCAGGGCATGCGAAGCAGCAATCCCGATCGGAACAAATTTGATTCGAGAGTGGGGTCGGCGCGCCTTAGAACCCCTCGCGGTCGATACGCTTTCGCTCCAGCTTGCGGAAACGGCGGACGGCCTCCGCCTTCTCGCGGGCGCGTTTCTCGGAGGGCTTTTCGTAAGCGCGGCGGCGCTTCATTTCCCGGAAGATGCCCTCGCGCTGCATTTTCTTCTTAAGCGCCTTGAGGGCCTGGTCGACATTGTTGTCGCGAACGATGACTTGCACGAGGCGTTGCTCTCCTTGTGTCTGGTGATTTAAATGAATCTACGCAGGGCAGCACGAACGATGCACCACTCTTGACGAAGTCGGGCCTTGTAGCACGAAGTGTATCGGCCTGTGAAGATGGCGGCTGCCTTCAAAGCGGCCCATATGCAAATAGGCAGCGCGGCGTGCAAAAGCATCACGCCGCGCCTTCGAACCCGTGGCAATTGACATGGACTGCGGCATGGCCATTTTGAAGATCGCACGCATGGGAGATCCGATCCTCCGCCGACCGGCCGAGGCGGTCTCCGACCCCACGGCGCCAGAGATCGCCCGGCTGGTGGCCGACATGGTGGATACGCTCGCCGACGCAGAGGGCGCCGGCCTCGCAGCGCCGCAGGTCCATGTCGGCAAGCGCGTCGTCATCTTCCACATTCCCAAGCGGCGCGCCGACGACGGAGATGCGCCGGACGGGTCGCCTGCCGGGGCGGTGCCGCTGACGGTGCTGATCAATCCGGAGATCGAACCGCTCGGCGACGAAAAGACGTCCGGATGGGAGGCCTGTCTTTCGGTCCCCGACCTGATGGGCATGGTCCCGCGCTACCGGAGCATCCGCTACCGCGGACGGACCCTGGACGGCGGGGTCATCGAGCGCACCGCCACCGGCTTCCACGCCCGCGTGGTGCAGCATGAGTGCGATCACCTCGACGGCGTTCTGTATCCGCAACTGATAACCGACCTCGCCCTGTTCGGTTTCGCCCGCGAGATCACGCGCAGTCTGCCCGCTGTCGCCGCCGCCGCGGCCCGCTGAAGAAGGACAATCGAGCCATGGACTCCACCGACCCGCGCGATGCCATCCTGTTCGCGACCTTGCCGCACGTGGCGTTCGACGGCTGGGTCGACAGGACCTTGAAACGAGGCGCCGAGGATGCCGGCTTCCCGCCGGAGGCTCGGTTCCGTGTGTTCCCCGGCGGCGCGCTGGAGATGATCGAGCATTGGTCCGACGTGAGCGACCGCCGCATGCTGGAGACCATGGACGCCGGCAACACGACCGCGGTGCGTCTCAGGGAGCGCATATCCGGCGCCATTCGCGCCCGCATCGACTGCAATTCGCCCTACCGCGAGGCGGCGCGCCGCTCCCTGGCTTTTCTGGCGATGCCGCCCAACACGGTCCGCGCGGCTCGCATGACTTGGAGGACGGTCGACGCCATCTGGTACGCCGCCGGCGACGCCTCCGCCGATTTCAGCTTCTACACCAAACGCGCGACGCTGGTCCCCGTCTACGGCGCGGCGGTTCTGTACTGGCTCGATGACGAATCGGAGGATTTCGCCGGCACCTGGGCGTTCGTCGAGCGCCGCATCGACGACATCATGCGCCTCCCGCAGCGCCAGGCGCGTCTCCGGTCCATGATCCCGTCGCCGTTCCGGTGGCTGGGCCGCACCCCGTTCGGCCGCCGCCGGCCGGTGTAGGGCCGGTCGCTGCTCAAGACGTCAGGCGCAGCAACAGCCCGAACAGGCCGATCAGCGCCGCCATCCCCATCATGGCGCCGAGGAACAGGCGGACGACGCGCTCGTGCTCCGGCGTCCGGCTGAACGCCAGCCACGACAACGCAAACACCACGGCGGCAAACAGGCCGACCACATCCATCGCAGCGGGACCGTTACGGAATTAATTGCTGTCCGACAACCCTGTGCTGAAGTGCCGGAGCCAAGCGAGGCGGGACTGCAGGTCGGCGATGTCCTGGTCGAGCCACGCCGCGAGAAAACCCGGGTCGGCGGCATGGTAGGCGCGCAGGTCTTCGAGGCGGGCCAGCTCCTGCTCGCAGCAGTCGATGAACAACTCCGCCTGTGCCTGTTGCTGTGCACGTTCGAGCAGGTGCAGGAACCGGAACTTGAGGGCGATCACCAGCTTGTTGAGGGCCGTATCGGCGGCGCGCAGATTGGCGGTGAGCAGGGTCTGCAGCTCCCGCCGGCCGGCTGCGGTCAGCCGCAACGGCGCCTCGTCCTCCTCGGCAGGATTGCCTTCCTCCACCAGCCCTTCGTACTTCAGCAGTTCGATCGAATGGCCCATGATATCCGACGACGGGCCGATGACGCGGCTGACGAAGTGGCGGATGGCGACGGCGAGCGCGCTGTATGCCATCGGCTCGAGCGCCAGGGTGCCGAGCGCGGCGAGGCGGATCGCCTCCTTAGGTGTCAAAGTGTGGTCGGCGTACACGGCTGTGGGCCCCCTGCGGTGTTACCTCTTCGGCTCTAAGCGGCGGCCCTGAGCCCGAGGCGCGCCCAGACGTCGACAAGCGACGCGATCAGGTGGTCCATGTCGCGGTCTGCGTGCAGCGGCGACGGGGTCAGGCGCAGGCGCTCGGTGCCGCGTTCGACGGTGGGGTAATTGATCGGCTGCACGTAGATCCCGTGCCGGGTCAGCAACTCGTCCGTGGCGCGCTTGCAAAGCACCGGATCGCCGACCAGCACCGGCACGATGTGGGTCGCGGACGGCATCACCGGCAACCCGGCGCCGTAGAGCCGGCGCTTCAACGTAGCCGCCCGCTCCTGATGGCGTTGGCGCAACTCGTCATGGTCAATCAGGTAGCGCACGCTGGCCAGCGCGCCGGCGGCGACCGCCGGCGGCATGGCGGTCGAAAAAATGAACCCGGCGCCGTAGGAGCGCACCACGTCTATCAGCGCCGCCGAGCCGGCGATGTATCCGCCGACCACGCCGACCGCCTTGGCCAGCGTCCCCTGGATCACCGTCAGGCGGTCCATCACCCGATCCCGCTCGGCGACGCCGGCGCCGTGCCGGCCGTAGAGCCCGACCGCATGCACCTCGTCCAGGAACGTCATCGCGCCGTAGCGGTCGGCGAGGTCGCAGATGTCGGCGATCGGTGAGATGTCTCCATCCATCGAGTAGACCGACTCGAACGCCACCAGCTTGGGTCGCGCCGGATCCAACTCTTTCAGCAGCGCCTCCAGGTGCGCCACGTCGTTGTGCCGGAACACCCGCCTCTCGGCCTTTGAGTGGACGATGCCGGCGATCATGGAGTTGTGGTTCTTGGCGTCCGACAGCACCACGCAGTCCGGCAACAGGCGGCAGAGGGTCGACAGCGCCGTCATGTTGGCGACCCAGCCGGAGCCGAACAGCAGCGCCGCTTCGCGCCCGTGCCAGCCCGCCAACTCCCGCTCCAACAGCACATGATAATGGTTGGTGCCGGAGATGTTGCGGGTGCCGCCGGCGCCCGCGCCGCAACGCTGCAGCGCCTCGGTCATCGCCGCCAGCACGTCCGGATGCTGGCCCATGCCGAGATAGTCGTTGGAGCACCACACGGTGATCTCGCGCTCGCCGTCGGGCGTATGGCAAGTGGCGCGCGGAAACGCCCCGGCCCGCCGCTCCAGATCGGCGAACACCCGATAGCGACCTTCGTTCTTTAGCGCCGAGATCCTGCCTTCAAAGAAGCTTTGATAGTTCATGGTCTCTCCCAGTGTAGCAGCCAGTGCAGCAGCGCCTTTGAGACTGCGCGGTCGCTGCACGCAATCCCGTCTCGTAAGCGCCCCGGCGCCAGCCTATCAACCCGTGCCGCCAAAGGCAAAGACGGCGGCCGTCGTCACGAAGAGGCGGTGCCGGAGTCCCGCACCCAGGTCCACGTGTCGTCGAGAGCTTCTCCGAAGCTGGCCAGCATCCGCTCGATATCCTCCGCCTCGATGATCAGTGGCGGCGAAAAGGCGATGACGTCGCCCGGCAGCGCCCGGACGATCAGCCCATGCGCCTCGGAGCGCCTTGCGACGTGGGCGGCGACGTCGCGCGCCGGCTCGAACGGCTCCCGGCTGGCCTTGTCCTCGACCAACTCGACGCCTGCGACGAGACCGATGCCGCGCACTTCGCCGACCAGCGGATGATCGGCGAAGCGCCGGAGCCCATCCTGGAGGATCGGCGCCATCGCCCGGACGTGGGCGACGATGTCGCGCTCCTCGTAAATGGTGAGCGCCTCCAGGGCCACCGCCGCCGCCACCGGATGGCCGGAATAGGTGAACCCGTGGCCGAACAAGCCGATCTTGTCGCTCTCCGCGACCATCGCCTGCCAGATCGGCTCGCTCACCATCACCGCCGAGATCGGGATATAACCGGACGACAATCCCTTTGCGCAGGTGATGATGTCCGGGCGGATGTCGTAGGTCTGGCATCCCCACATGTTGCCGGTGCGTCCGAACCCGCAGATCACCTCGTCGGCCACCAGTAGAATGTCGTAGCGCTGGAGGATCGGCTGAATACGCTCGAAGTACGTCGCGGGCGGCACGATCACCCCGCCGGCGCCCATCACCGGCTCGACGAACATCGCCGCAATGGTGTCGGGTTCCTCCGCCAGAATCAGGTCCTCGAGGCCTTCCGCCAGCCGCTCGGCGAACTCCTCCTCGCTCTCCCCCGGCGGCGACTCCCGGTAGGCATGGGGGCAGTCGGTGTGCAACACCATCGGCAGCGGCAGGTCGAAGTCACGGTGGTTGGCCGGCAGCCCGGTCAGGCTCGCCGACGCCACGGTTACGCCGTGGTAGGCGCGACGGCGCGAGATGACGCGCTTCTTGTGCGGGCGGCCGAGAGCGTTGTTGTAATACCAGATGAGCTTGAGGGCGGTATCATTGGCTTCCGAACCCGAGTTGGCGAAGAACACCTTGGACATCGGCACCGGCGCCATGCCGATCAGCTTTTCGGCCAAAGCGATGGTCGGCGCCGCCGCCTTGCCGCCGAAGCCGTGGTAGAATGCAAGGTTGCCCATCGCCGCCGCCGCCGCCTCCACCAGCCGCTGTTCGGACCACCCGAGCGCGGTGCACCAGAGGCCGGCCAAGCCCTCGATGTACGCGTTGCCGGCCTCGTCGAAGACCCGCACGCCCTCGCCGCGGACGATGACCAGCGGCCCGGCTTCCTGATGGCGGCGCAGGTGGGTGTAGGGATGGATGCTGTAGGCGGTGTCCCGCGCTGCTGCCGACGTGGCGGCATCCTGGGACTGGAGCGATGGCGCCATGGCGATGCGGCTCACGAACCAGCGGCCACGCTTTCTTCGCGATCAACGTCTTCAAGCCGGTGCTCCGGCATCGGCGGATTGACCGCTGCGCGGCAGTACAGATCATAGAGGCTCTCGATGATGACGCGCGCCTCGGGGCCGGCCAACGAGTAATAGATGGTTTGCGCCGAGCGACGGGTCGTCACGAGGGCGTCCCGCCGCAGGCGGGCGAGGTGCTGGGACAAAGCCGACTGGCTGAGGCCGACGATCCGCTCCAGTTCGCCGACAGAGCGCTCACCCTCGGCAAGCTGGCACAGGATCATCAGCCGGTGAGCGTTGCCCATGGCCTTTAGAAGCGCGCTCGCGCGCAGCGCGCTGGCGTGGAGATCTGCAGATTTCATTGCCGGTTTCCCGTTCCCCGCCCATCGCTTAAGTTTAGGATAGGCTAATCAAGCGAAGCAAGCCAGCCTACTTTCTTCAGATGGGTGCGTATAATCAACCGCTATTACGTCCGACGGATGGACTATCGCCGGCAGCCGCGCAAAACCTCACCCTCCCGTTGTGCCGGTCAGTCGTCGAGGGGGGCTTGCGCAGCGTTTGCGGAGGGTGCGGCTAGGCCGGATAACGCGAACGAACATCGGCTTCAGCGCCGTGCCAAAGGTGGAGTCGGCGGAAGAGTGCGGAAAGGAGAGACAGACGTGGCGGATCACACCGTTCTTGATGTTCGGGGGCTGCAGTGCCCGCTGCCGGTGCTGCGCGCCAAGAAGGCGATGCGGTCGCTGGAGGTCGGCGAGACCCTGGCGGTGCTGGCCACCGACACAGCGGCGCCGAAGGATTTTGCGAGCTTCTGCGACAGCGCCGGCCATGTCCTTGTCGACAGCCGCGAGGAGAATGGCGTGTTCACCATTACCATGCGGAAGCGCTCCTGACCGGCACATTGGATTGGCCCGCCGCGGTCGATGACGCCGCTCCCTTACATCGGGCGGCGACGATCGATGGGCGGCCGGGTGCAGGGAGCGGCGTCCTTGCCGGCGATCATTCGAACCCAAGAGTCGAAGAACGGCGAGCCGCTGGTCTCGGAGCAACCGGGCTGCATCGCTACGGGCGCCGACGGGCGGGACACGTCCAGCAGCAGCGTTGAAAACAGCACCAGCCATGCCGCCATCATCAGCGACACGTAGAGTCGGCCGCGGGGGTGGCACCGCATGCGGTCGCGATATCGTCCGGCGCCGAGGGCTTCCGGATCGAGCGAGCCGTCCCCATGCTGTTCCAGCACGATGCGGTTCAAGTGACGCACCCACGGCGGCACCACCTGGCGCAGCATGTAGTCGACGAACGTCGCTTCCAACGCGTGTTCATGGGGTTGTTGACCGAACCAGCGACGGTAGGCCAGGCGGAAGTAGTCGAATTCCTTGAGATCGAGGGCGCGCGCCGCGGCGCAAACCTCGGTGCATACGCGCTCGCTGGGGCTGGGGACGCGCTGATGGATGTTTAAGAACTCTCCCATGGCAACACCGTGCTGTTCCGGGTCGGGAGCCTCGAAGCTGACGTCGGGGTCAATTCGATTATAGCAGGAAAGTTCCGAAGGAGCGCCCGCCGGGTCGGGCGGGTTGTTGGCAATGTCTCTGCGAAACCGGCATCTTGTGGCGTAAGCCGATCGTGGCTGAGCCGAAGCTTGGGGTTGCCTGATGTCCGGAGGGGCGGCACACTCGCCGGATGACCGAGAACCCCAAGAACGCCTTGCAGAGCGTAGGCCCCTCCGTCAAGGCTGTACCGGAAGGCGACAACCGGACCCGTCTGATCTGTCCCGACTGCGGCTACATCGAGTACGCGAACCCCAAGATCGTGGTGGGCGCGATCTGTATGTGGCGCGATGCGGTGCTTCTCTGCCGGCGAGCGATCGAACCGCGCTACGGCACGTGGACCATACCGGCCGGATTCATGGAGCTAGGCGAGAGCACCGCCGAGGGTGCGGCGCGCGAGGTGTGGGAAGAGGCTCGGGCGCGCGTCGTGGTGGAGGACCTTCTCGGCGTCTACGAGATTCCACACATCAGCCAGGTGCATATGTTCTACCGGGCGCCGATGACCGCACCCGACCATGCCGCCGGCGAAGAAAGCCTCGATGCGCGCCTGTTCGCGTGGGAAGACGTGCCATGGGATAAGCTGGCGTTCCCCAGCGTGTCGTGGGCGCTCGGCAGGTTTCGTGCCGGAGCCGGGCCGTGGTTTCACATTTGCGACGGAAGCGTCGCTTCGCCGCGCCAGCTTCCATGAGTCCGGATGCAGAAGGCCCGGCGCCTTCGAGCGCCGGGCCCGGATGCTGACTTCGGGGGGCTTTAGTTTTTCGGCATCAAGACCGTGTCGATGGCATGGATGACGCCGTTCGAGGCTTCGATGTCGGCCTTGACCACCTTGGCGTCGTCGACGTGCACGCCATCCGTCGCATCGACGCTCAGCGTCGAGCCTTCGACGGACTCCACCATTGCGGTCTTGCCCTTGATGTCGCTGGACGTAATCTTCCCGGGCACGACGTGATACGTCAGGAGCGAAACCAGCTTGTCCCTGTTTTCCGGCTTGAGGAGTTGGTCGACGGTGCCGGCCGGCAGCGCCGCGAATGCTTCGTTAGTCGGTGCGAACACCGTGAACGGGCCTTCGCCCTTCAGCGTGTCCACCAACCCGGCTTCCTTGACGGCCGTCACCAGCGTGCTGAACTGTTCGGCTCCGGCGGCCGTCTCGACGATGTCCTTGCCGTGGCTCATCGCCCTCGGCGCCTCGGTCGCGAACCAACTGCCGACGGCTACGACGGCCGCCATCAGCACGATCTTGGGGGTACGGGTAAAGCGCATGTTTTGTCTCCAGGGTGTTGGTTGGTAGTGAGGGGGATACGGCCCGACGCCGGCACCGGATCTTCGCTTGACTGACCGTAATTGCGAAGGCGCCGCAAAGCCGCCTGAGCCTGGATCGATCCGAGGCACCGGGGTCCTCGTACTCGTGATCGGTTCAAACTTCGGGGCTGTTCATGATTGATCCGCAACGCGTGATGCGCCTCAACGAACGCGGCGTGCGGGACGGCGCATACGTTCTCTACTGGATGCAGCAATCGCAGCGCGCCTCCGGCAACCTCGCCCTCGATCTCGCCGTCCGCGAAGCGAACGAGCGGCGGCTTCCGATCGTCGTCGGGTTCGGCCTCACCGCCGACTACCCGGACGCCAACGCCCGCCACTACACCTTCATGCTGCAGGGCCTCCAGGACGTGACGGCACGGTTGCGGGAGCGCGGCATCGGCTTCGTGGTCAGGACAGGCAGCCCCGACGCGGTGGCGCTGGCTCTGGCCGGAGACGCAGCGCTCGTGGTCTGTGACTGCGGCTACCTGCGTCACCAGCGGGCGTGGCGGCAGCGGGTTGCCGAACAGGCGCGCTGCGCGGTGGTCCAGGTGGAGCACGACGTGGTGGTGCCGGTTGAACTGGTGTCGAGCAAGAGCGAGCACGCCGCCCGCACCATCCGCCCGAAGATCCTGAGGCACCGGGACCATTTCATTGCAGCGCCAGAGCACGCAGATCGGGCGCCGGATCGGCCGTCCGTCGACATCGGCCTCGCCAGCGACATCGACCTTGCAGACGTCCCGCGTGCGGTGGCGTCTCTCGGGGTCGATGACAGCGTGCGGCCTGTCCGACGGTTCACCGGCGGCACCGGCGAAGCCCGAGCGCGCCTCAGGTCATTCCTGAACGACCGGCTCGCCGGTTATGCGGAAGGCCGCAACGAGCCCGCCGATTGGCAGTGCTCATTCATGAGCCCGTACCTGCACTTCGGACACGTCGCGCCGGCGGAGGTGGCGCTCGCGGGCCGCGAGGCGGCAGGGCGGATGGAGGACAGGGCGGCGTATCTGGAGGAGTTGATCGTACGCCGCGAATTGTCCTGCAATTATGTGCGCTTCCAGCCTCACTACGACCGATATGAGTCGCTGCCGCCCTGGGCGCGCGAAACGCTGCGACGGCACGCAGCCGACCGCCGCGACCATGTTTACGCAACTCCGGACCTGGAAGCGGCCGCCACCCACGATCCCTACTGGAACGCGGCGATGCGGGAAATGGTCCACACCGGATTTATGCACAACTACATGCGCATGTACTGGGCAAAGAAGATCCTGGAGTGGTCGCCTACTCCCGAAGCTGCGTTCTCGACCGCTTTGGCGCTCAACAACAAATACTTCCTCGACGGCCGCGACGCGAACTCCTACGCCAACATCGCATGGTGTTTCGGTCTGCATGACCGGGCCTGGACGGAGCGGCCCGTGTTCGGCAAGGTCCGCTACATGAACGCGGGCGGCCTCAAACGCAAGTTCGACATGGATCGCTACATGGAGGCCGTGAATGCTTTGGTCGCCGCCGAACGACGGTGATGGCGTTCTAACACGGGGACCGATGATCTTCCGGAATGACGTGCATCTCTCCCGCCGGTTCCAGGGCCTTCTATGCAGCCGGCCGTGTAGATGCTACTGCGACGGCGCCTACCGTTCCGCCTTAAACGACGCCCCCGTAACGGTCCGGCCCGGCCTATGGTTCCTGTGGGCGCACGTCGCATGAAGAGCCTTCGTCACCTACACGCGGGGCAGCGTCCATGATCTACGTTGAGCTTCTTGCCGGTCTGATCCTGCTCGTCGTTGGCGGCGACTCGCTGGTGCGCGGAGCCGTCGCCGTCGCCCGCCGGATGGGGGTATCACCGCTGCTCATCGGGCTGACGCTCGTCGGCTTTGGCACGTCAACGCCGGAGATGCTGACCAGCGTGCAGGCGGCGCTTGCCGGATCGCCCGGCATCGCGCTCGGCAACGTGGTCGGCAGCAACATCGCCAACATCCTGCTCATTCTCGGGACCGCTGCGCTGATCCACCCGATGCGAGCATCGCGGGAGGCGCTGTTTCGCGACGGAACCGTCATGCTGCTGGCGGCCGGGGTGTGCGTCGTCATCGTTCTCATCGGCGCTCTCGACCGGATGACCGGCGCCGCCCTGGTGGTGCTCTTGTCCGCCTACGTGTTGTTTACGTATCTCAGGGAGCGGACGTCGCACGATGCATCGGCAGCCATGCATGAGGCCGAAGCGAGTGCGGCGGAACCGTCGCCGAAGCGTCTTTGGGTGGCTTTCGCGTTGCTGGTCGGCGGTTTGTTCGGCATCCTGATCGGCGCCGATTTTCTGGTCGATGCCGGCATCGCGCTCGCGTCCGCCGCCGGCGTTTCGGAGACCCTCGTCGGGTTGACCATCGTCGCTGTCGGCACCTCTCTGCCCGAACTGGTGACGTCGGTGATGGCTGCCATTCGCCGGCAGCCGGACGTCGCCTTCGGCAACGTGGTTGGCAGCAATATCTACAACGTCTTCGCCATTCTCGGGGTCACCGCCATCGTGCAGCCGATTGCAGTGCCGCCCGAGCTTGCCGGGGTGGACATCTGGGTGATGGTCGCAGCGACGGTACTGCTGCTGATCTTTTCACTGAGCGGTCGCAGTCTCGCTCGCCTTGAAGGAGTGGTTCTGGTCGCCTCATACGCCGCCTACATCACTTATCTTGTCGGCGACGCACTCCGACCATAGGGTATTCGCGCACCGGGAGATCGGGCGATGGTCGCATACGAAGTTGGCCTCAGCCGCCGCACTTTCCTGGCCTCGGCGGCGGCTGCTGCGGCGGCCGGGGGGCTGCGGCCGGCGGGCGCAGTCGCGACCGGGCCGACGGCCCTGACGCGCGTCATCCCCGTGAGCGGCGTGCGGGTGCCGGTGATCGGCATGGGCTCCTGGATCACCTTCAACGTCGGTTACGATCCGCGGCTTCGAGACGACCGCATCGCGGTATTGCAGGCATTCTTCGACCGCGGAGGCGGGGTGATCGACTCGTCGCCCATGTACGGCACCTCCGAGGCGGTGATCGGCTACTGCCTGAAGCGCATTGAGAACACCGAATCGCTGTTCGCCGCGACCAAGGTGTGGACGGTCTCCCAATGGTTGGGCGTCCGCCAGATGGAAGCGTCCCAGGACCTGTGGGGCGTGCCGCGTTTCGATCTCATGCAGATCCACAACCTCCTCGACTGGGAGGCCCATCTGGAGACGCTCGTGCGCTGGAAGGCCGAGGGTCGCATCCGACATATCGGGATCACCACCTCCCACGGCCGCCGCCACGACGAGATGCTGTCGATCATGGCCACCCAGCCCGTCGATTGCGTGCAGTTCACTTACAACATCCTCGACCGCGAGGCGGAGGAGCGGCTCCTGCCGTTTGCGGCCGAGCGTGGGCTGGGCGTGATCATCAACCGGCCGTTCCGCCGCGGCGCCCTATTCGAGCGGTTCGAGCGCCATCCGCTGCCGCCGTGGGCGGCGGACTTCGATTGCCGGAACTGGGCGCAGTTCTTTCTCAAATTCATCGTCTCGCACCCTGCCGTCACCTGCGCCATCCCCGCCACGTCGCGCGTGGACCACATGCTGGAGAACATGGGCGCCGCCTACGGCCGCCTCCCCGACGCCGCCGCCCGCCGGCGCATGGTCCAGTACGTGGAGAGCCTGTAGGCCGTTGTCGCGAACCATCCGTGCCTGCTAAACCTCTTCCTGCATGGTCCGCTACCTCGTCCTGCGCCTGCTGCAGTCCGGATTGATCCTGATCGTCATGTCGTTCGCGGTCTACGCCCTCATCGGGCTGATGCCGGGCGATCCGGTCGACCTGATGATCAGCGCCGATCCGCGCGTGACCTCGGAGGATGCGGCGAGCCTGCGCGCCCTCTACGGGCTCGATCGGCCGATCTTCGAGAGGTATGCCCACTGGCTTGCCGATGCCGTGGGCGGCGATTTCGGCTATTCGCGCCTCCACGCCGCGCCGGTCTTGGATGTGCTCATGCCGGCGATCGGCAACACCGCCGTGCTGATGGGGGCGAGCCTGGCGCTGTCGGTGGCGCTGGCGCTGCCGGCTGGCTTCGCCGCCGCCGCTCGCCCCTATTCGCGCTTCGACTATGTGGTCAACATCGTCGCCTTCGCCGGCATTTCGGTGCCATCGTTCTGGCTGGCGTTGCTGCTCATCATGGTGTTCGCCGTCATCCTCGGATGGCTGCCGGCCGGCGGCATGGGCACGGTCGGCGCCGGCGGCCTCGCCGACCAACTCCGGTTTCTCGCCTTGCCGGTGTTGAGCCTGACCCTGGCCAGCGTCGGGTCGCACATCCGGTACGCCCGCGCGGCAATGATCGACACCTTGCGCCAAGACCACATCCGGACGGCCCGCGCCAAGGGCCTAGCGGAGGGGCGGGTCGTCGTCGCCCACGCGCTCCGCAATGCCATGATCCCGGTGGCGACCATTCTCGCGCTGGACTTTGGCACGCTGTTCTCGGGGGCGCTGGTGACAGAGACCATCTTCGCCTATCCGGGCATGGGCAAGCTGATCTTCGACGCGATCATGGGCAACGACTTCAACCTGGCGTTGGTCGCCCTGCTGTTCGCGACCGTAGTCACCCTCTTCGGCAACCTGCTCGCCGATTTCGCCTACGTCTGGCTCGACCCGCGTCTCTCGCTCCGCGAGGTCGAGGCGTGAGCGCGGCCGGGCCGGTCGCCTTGGGGCTGCGCCGCTTCACCCGGCACCGGCTGGGCGTCGCCAGTGCAGTCGTTCTGGCGTTGCTGGCGGTCGGAGCCGCGTCCGCGCCGTTGGTGGAGGCGGCGCTGGCGGTCGATGCCAAGAGCGTCGACCTGTTCAACCGCTTCGCCCTGCCGTCGCTTCACCACCCGCTCGGAACCGACGAACTCGGCCGCGACGTGCTGGTGCGGCTGCTCTACGGCGGGCGCGTGTCGCTCATCGTCGGCGTCGCGGCGGCGCTGTTGTCGGCGGCGGTAGGGACCGCCATCGGCCTCGTCGCCGGCTTCTACGGCGGGCGTCTCGACAGCATCCTGATGCGCATCACCGATGGCGTGATCGCCCTGCCGGTGCTGCCGCTGCTCATCGTCCTGGCGGCGGTGGACCTGGAGAAAGTGGGGTTGCCGCCCGGCGCCGCGGCATCCGAGGACATAAGCCTCTACCGCATCGTCGCCATCGTGTCGCTGGTCGGCTGGACCACCGTCGCCCGCCTGGTGCGTGGTTCCGCCCTCGCTCTGCGGGAACGCCTGTTCGTCCTGTCGGCTCGCGCGCTGGGCGCCGGCAAGCTGCGGATCATGATGGTGCACATCCTTCCCAACCTGATCTCCACCGTCATCGTCGCCGCTACCCTGGCGGCCGGCAACATGATCCTCCTCGAGTCGGTCTTGAGCTTCCTCGGCCTCGGCATCCAGCCGCCGGTTCCGAGCTGGGGCAACCTGCTCACCAACGCCCAGGAATTGATCTGGTCCGAGCCTGCGCTCGCGGTCTATCCGGGGCTGATGATCTTCGTCACCGTCATCGCGCTCAACTTTCTCGGCGACGGTTTGCGCGACGCCCTTGATCCGCGCACCGTCCGCCGTTAAGGCGTGCTGCGAGTCAACCGAGGATGGACAGAATGAACCGACACGCGGAACCCAACGGCGCGCCCTTCACCGACTTCGTGGTCAAGGACCTCTCCCTCGCCGATTGGGGGCGGAAGGAGATCGACATAGCCGAAACCGAGATGCCCGGCCTGATGGCCTGCCGCGAGGAGTTCGGCGGGGGGAAACCGCTCGTCGGCGCCCGCATTGCCGGCTCCTTGCACATGACCATTCAGACTGCGGTGTTGATCGAGACCCTGCAGGCCCTCGGCGCCGAGGTCCGGTGGGCGTCCTGCAACATTTTTTCGACACAGGACCACGCCGCTGCTGCCATTGCCGCAAGAGGCACGCCGGTGTTTGCAGTCAAGGGCGAAACCCTGGAGGAGTACTGGGACTACGCCGACCGCATTTTCCACTGGCCCGACAGCAACACCGCCAACATGATCCTCGACGACGGTGGCGACGCGACCCTCTACATCCTGCTCGGCGCCCGCGCCGAAGCGGACGGATCGGTGCTGGCGTCTCCGGCGTCCGAGGAAGAGGAGGCGCTCTACGCGCAGATCCGCCGGCGCATGGCGGCTTCGCCAGGCTGGTTCACGAAGATGCGGGACTCGATCCGCGGCGTCACCGAGGAAACCACCACCGGCGTTCATCGCCTTTATCAGTTGCGGGACCGGGGCGAGCTGCCGTTCCCGGCAATCAACGTCAACGACTCGGTCACCAAGTCCAAGTTCGACAACAAGTACGGCTGCCGCGAGAGCCTGGTCGACGGCATCCGCCGGGCGACCGACGTGATGCTGGCCGGCAAGCGCGCAATCGTCTGCGGCTACGGTGACGTCGGCAAGGGCTCGGCCCAGTCGCTGCGGGGCGCCGGCGCCATGGTGCAGGTGACCGAGGTCGACCCGATCTGTGCCCTGCAGGCGGCGATGGACGGCTTCGAGGTGGTGACCCTGGAAGACGCAGCGCCGCGGGCCGACATCGTCATCACCGCCACCGGCAACTGCGACGTGGTGACCCTCGAGCACATGCGCATGTTCAAGGACATGGCGATCGTCGGCAACATCGGCCACTTCGACAATGAGATCCAGATCGCGTCGCTCCGCAACTTCCGCTGGACCAACGTCAAGCCGCAGGTGGATCTGATCGAGTTCCCCGACGGCAAGCGCATGATCCTGCTCTCCGAGGGGCGGCTCGTCAACCTCGGCAACGCCACCGGCCATCCGAGCTTCGTGATGTCCGCCAGCTTCACCAACCAGGTGCTGGCGCAGATCGAGCTGTGGAGCAAGGGCGACGCTTACAAGAACGACGTGTATATCCTGCCGAAGCACCTGGATGAGAAGGTCGCCCGCCTGCATCTCGACAAGCTCGGCATGACCCTCTCCCGCCTCACTCCCAAGCAGGCCGAGTACATCGGCGTTCCCCCCGAGGGACCGTTCAAGTCGGAACTCTATCGGTATTAGCCGCGCCACCCACCCCATCATTGCCAGGAGGCGGCGCCGACGAAGTAAGCGCCCGCGACAGGCTCGGTTGCCGCGCGCCTGCTGCGCGACCGTTCGCAATGGCGGCCGAATGGTGTATGCTGAGTGAAGAAGCAGAGTGGTCCGGGCGAGGCGCGTGGGCCACCGGCGGCGGCTCTGAACGTGGAGGAATTGCGACGATGCGGACGTTGTTGTTGGCCGGTGTTATGGGCGCGGCCGTGTTGGCCGGAGGGTGCGCCGGGATGAGCGAGACGCAGCAGCGAACCGTCTCGGGCGGCGCTGGCGGGGCTGCCGGCGGTGCATTGATCGGCGCCATCGCCGGGAATGCGGCGATGGGCGCGGCGATCGGGGGCGCGGTCGGGGCCGGCGGCGGCTACCTTTACGGTAAGCACAAGGACGCCGAGAAGGACGCCTACAACCAAGGCTACCAGAGCGGCAAGAAGGCGAAGTGACCGTGCCGGCCGCGTGCGAGGTGTGTCATGCCGTCATGGATTATTGAACCGGTCGCGGACCCGGACGATCCGCGTTGGCAAGCCCGCAGACAATGGCAGCGGGTCGTCGTGCGGGCACCTTCCGCAGCCTTCGCCCGGGTTTTAGCCGGGACGCTCGACACGCCGGAGCGGGCTCTCGAGCAGGGCCATGAGCACCCGCACCTCGGCAGCGGGTTCAAGGACGAGAAGCTCTACCGGGTGGTATCCAGCCGCGACACCGTCCATCCGGCCGACGGCCCCGACGGGATCCTGGAGGCCGTGGAGCGGGATTAGGCGGATTGCGGCCGGCGTTCATACCACGCCTTCGTCGCCATGGTGATGCGGACCACGGAGAGCATCACCGGCACCTCCACCAGGACCCCGACGACGGTCGCCAGCGCCGCGCCGGAGTTGAAGCCGAACAGGACGATGGCGGTGGCGACGGCAAGCTCGAAGAAATTCGACGCGCCGATCAGCGCCGATGGCGCGGCGACACAGTGGGCGACGCCCAGGCTCCGGTTGAGCACATAGGCGAGGCCTGAGTTGAAATAGACCTGGATCAGGATCGGGATCGCCAACAGCACAATGATGAGCGGCTGCGCCAGGATCTGCTCGCCCTGGAAGCCGAACAGCAGCACAAGGGTCGCGAGTAATGCGACCAGCGAGACCGGGTGCAACCGCGCCATCGTCGTCTGCAGCGCCGCCTCGCTGCGCGCGAGCAACGCCCTCCGCCAGAGCTGCGCGACGATCACCGGGATTACGATGAACAGCACCACCGAGATCACCAGCGTATCCCACGGGACGACGATGGCGGAGAGGCCGAGCAGCAGGCCGACGATGGGGGCGAAGGCGAACACCATGATGGTGTCGTTGAGGGCAACCTGGCTCAAGGTGAAGTGCGGTTCGCCGTCGCAGAGGTTGGACCAGACGAACACCATCGCCGTGCAAGGCGCGGCGGCGAGGATGATCAGCCCGGCAATGTAGCTCTCGATCTGGTCCGCCGGCAGCCATGGCCGGAACAGCCAGCCGACAAAGAGCCAGCCGAGCAACGCCATCGAGAAGGGCTTGACCGCCCAGTTGATGAACAGGGTGACGCCCATGCCGCGCCAATGCTCCTTGACCCGGTGCAGCGCCCCGACGTCGATCTTCAGCAGCATCGGAATGATCATCAGCCAGATCAGTACGGCCACCGGCAGGTTGACTTGCGCAGTCTCGATCCGGCCGATGGTCTGGAAAAGAGCGGGAAACCAGTGCCCGAGCGCGATTCCCGCGACAATGCAGAGCGCCACCCAGAGAGTCAGATAGCGTTCGAAAACTCCGAGGGCGGCGCGATCGGCCCTGTTGCCAATGGCGGCTTCGGCGGAAACGGCGATGTCTTCGGCGGTCATGAGAATCTCACCATGCTCTAAACTGCAACGGGTGTGCCGTCTTCCTTGGTGAATAGTTTCTGCTGCGGGCTCGGCAGGATGTCGAGGACGCCTCCGACGGCCGGCACAGCTTGACTCCGAGCGGCGTCACGACGATCGGGCGATTGATCAGGATCGGATGCTTAACCATGAAATCGATCAACTGCTCGTTGCTCCACTTGGCGTCATCCAGGCCCAATGCGTCGTAGGGCGTGCCCTTGCGGCGCAACAGGTCGCGCGGCGGGATCCCCATCCGGCGGAGCAACGCGACGAGCGCATTCCGGCTCGGCGGCGTCTTCAGGTACTCGATTACCTCCGGCTCCTCCCCGGAGTTGCGGATCATTGCCAGCACGTTGCGGGAGGTCCCGCAGTCGGGGTTGTGATAGATCGTGACCGTCACGGCGAGTTCTCCGCTTCCATTCAGCAGATCTCCCGATGTTCTTGGCAGTACTCGTCGATCAGAAAGCCGAGCAGCCGCCGCCAACCCTCGGCACTCACGGCGAACAGGCCGTTGCGCCGGACGCGCCATGACCGCAGCATGTGGACCCGTTCGAGATGGGCGAGATGGAGGGACAGGCCCGATGCCGGACCTTCCACCCGCTCGGCGATTTCACCGGCAGTAAAGCCCTCAGGGCCTTGCTGCACCAGCAAGGGGAACACTGCCCGCCGATGCTCCTGCGCCATTGCAGCCTCGGCGTCGATTGCGTGTCGGCTAACCATGCTTCGACAATAGTCGAAACGTCGCGATCGTCAACATCTACGGCGGCAGTGTGGCTCAGCTTCGCGAGGCCATAGCCGAATGTATGCAGTTTGCGCAGAGCAGCGTTGCGCGATGGACATTGGTGGCCCGTCCCAGCGCCTCTCATCTGAGGGTGAGAGTGGTTCGCGCTTCAGGTGCAGTCCGCTCCCGGATGGTTCCCCTGCCATCCGCGCTTCCGCGAGGGAAGCTAGCGCCCGGTTCACCCCCCTGACCGGGCGCTTTCTTTTTTTTGCATGAAGACTTAGCCGCTCCAGACGAGGAACTGCGACCTCCCGTTGGGGCCAGGCTGACGCTGGATGCGCTACCGCACGCCCTTGGGCCAGACGACCACCCGCACGGTTTGCAGGAGAATGAGGAAGTCCCAGAACACGTTGTTGTTTTTAATGTAATACAGATCGTACTCAAGCTTTTGCCACGCGTCCTCGATCGACGCACCATAGGGATAGTTGAGTTGAGCCCATCCTGCCACGCCCGGCTTCACGCAATGCCTAAGCTCGTAATACGGAATGAGCTGCTTGAGCGAATCGACGAAATACGGCCGTTCGGGGCGCGGTCCGACCAGGCTCATGTCGCCCCTGAGCACATTGAAGAGCTGCGGCAGTTCGTCGATGCGGGTCTTGCGGATCAATGCGCCCACCAGGGTGACGCGATTGTCGTTCTGGTCCGCCCATTTCGGCACGCCGTCGCGCTCCGCGTCGATGCGCATGCTGCGCATCTTCAGAAGCGTGAAGCGGCGCCCGCGAAAGCCGACCCGCTCCTGCCGATACAGCGCCGCTCCCCCGTCCTCCAGATAGATGGCGGCAGCCGTCACGATCAGCACGGGGCTGAGGAGCACCAGCATGAACGCACTGAGCGCCAGGTCGAAGGCTCGTTTGGCCCATCGCTGCAGGTTCCCGTTGGCGAACCCTTCCGAGTAGACGAACCAGTCCGGCTTGAGCGCCGCGAGATCGACGCGTTTGGTCTCACGTTCCCAGAACCGCTGATGGTCGATGACCGGCGTGCCGCTGAGCCGGCAGTCGATCAATGACGGCAACGGCAGCCGGCCCCGACGATCATCGGGAGCGACGACAATTTCATCGATTTCGTTCGAGCGCACCCAATCGACCATGGAGTTCAGGTGCCCGACGATAAGCTCCTGGGAGACCTTCGCGTCCTGGTCGCCAACGTCGATAAAGCCGGAACATACGAAGCGGTTGCCTCGGGCTGCCCGCTCCAAGCTCTCGATCCGTTTTGCCCGGTCACCGACCCCGACAACCAGAATGCGACGCTTTAGGTAGCTCGCCCTGGAAATTTGCAGGAACGCCCACCGGGTCGTGATCATCGCCACGAACACGGCAGGAAATCCGATGAGAATCTCTGCGCGCCAAGTCTCGATATCGGGGGACAAACTGAGCATTACCGTGGCCGCAAGGGCCGCAACAACCAGAACGACGCTCGCCCGCAGAAGTAAATCTCGGAAATGAGAGAAGTGCCGATAGTCATAAAGCCCGAGCGCGAAATTCATCGCGATTATTATCCCGACGAATGCGATAGACACCGGAAGCTGGGTCGACAGAAAGCCATCGGGGTAAAACGAACCAGAGAGGTTATCCGCCGAGATATAGCTCACCAACAAATAGAGAAATACTGCTTCC
Organism: Rhodospirillales bacterium; assembly: GCA_016710335.1. Classification (NCBI taxonomy): domain Bacteria; kingdom Pseudomonadati; phylum Pseudomonadota; class Alphaproteobacteria; order Rhodospirillales; species Rhodospirillales bacterium. The sequence goes on along the minus strand of JADJXQ010000007.1, from coordinate 142,661 downwards.
ATGACAAGCAGTACATGAGCCGGAGATAAGCGATACATTCTGAGGCTTTTTCTCATTTTGACTACACTGTTTTTCTCGCCGAACTTGCCACCTACATCATCGTGCAACCGCGCAACAACGCGGCCCCGGCTCGCATCACCGCTCACAGCCAACTGCTCGCGTTGTCCGTGCCCGCCGGACTCGAGTGACAGCACTACGAAGGTGTTCGCGTGTCCCCTGGTTTTCCTCTTGTCCCACGAGGCCGTCGCCGGTTGCATGTACGGCAACACATGAAGCGATGCTTCGACACAAGAAGATGCGCGCGCTGCATCGCAATAAGCCACCGCATGACGACAACCCCATCATGCTTGTACATGTCTACCACAGTAGCACGGAACCGGCAACTGCAATTATAGATTGCGGTAGCGCGATACAAATGTGGCGCTTCCCGCGACTCTTGCAACGTCCGGCCGCTGCGACTCCCGGGCTTGGTTCGCGCGCCCGCAGATCGTGTGTCAGGAGGATCCATGCGCCGCGGCGCGGAGGCTGAAATAAAATTTCCTATGCAGCGGGCGCATAGGTGGTTTGCGCTATTGCGCGGCAGCGCGCCTTATTGCAATGCAGCAAAATTCAATATACAGTATCGGTTCATCGAGACAGCGTAATGTTGTGCCAGTTCCACAGGGCCAATCCGCGCCGGCGTGTTCTCCAGAGCATGGCATTGTCCGCAGACTTTGTAAGGTTCCCGGAAACTACCTGGGACTACTGCAAGGAGTGATTTCTGGGGGATCGAGAGCAGCATGGGAGCTGCGCAACCAACCATTGAGGGACTTGATATGACCGATCTCATGAAAGAAATGCCCGATGTCAAGGCGGACTGGTTTCGCTACTGGACCGCGTTCCTCAGGGCAAGCAACCGCGAATTCGTAGAGTTCTCCGATAGCTGCCTGATCGCCGCTCAGATTGCCGCCCAGGCGTCGCGGGACAACCCTCTCGGGATGAAAGAGTCCATCGAAGTCCTGCAACACAACCAATCGCTCCTGTCGGTCGGCATCATGAGCGCCCAGGAAAAACTGACCAGCTTCATTTTCGATCAGGTCGAACAGGCGTCAAGCGCCTACATGAACACGCTCTTCGGCAAGACAAACGGTGGAGAGACGCTTGCCGAATTCATGAAGCGTGAAGCGGAAGTCATGGAATCGGTCGCGAACTTCAGCGAGCAGATCGAGAAGATCGCGGACGAGTTCGGCTTCCACTTCAAAACGTCCGACTACAAGTTGTTCTGCGAGACGGACACCTACATGGTGTATCAGGTCCTGCCGATCAAAAAGGGTGTCAAGGTCGACGATTCGTTGAAGCCGGTTCTGATGGTGCCGCCCTACATGCTCGGCGTGCACATCCTCGCGTTCCTGCCGTTCGAGGACAAGAGCATCAGCCACGCCTTCGCCAACGAGGGCATCCCGACCTACGTGCGCGTCGTCAAGGACATCATGAAGCACGAGAAGGTGCAGACGACGACGCCCGACACCGACTGCGACCAGACCCGCGAGATCTGCCAGAAGCTGAAGGACAAGCACGGGCAGAAGGTGACCCTGAACGGCACGTGCCAGGGCGGCTACATCTGCCTGATGAACATTCTGTCGGGAACCCTCACCGACGTCGTCGACGCGCTCATCACCAATGTCGCGCCCATCGACGGCACTTACTCCAACGCCATCTCCGGCATGCCGCGCATGCATAACGATTTCGTCACCACCACGTTGCCGAGCGGCAACAAGGTGGCGAACGGCTATCTGCTGTCGCTCGGGATGCGGTTCGTCGCCATCGACCGCGAGCAGCCGCTGGTCAAAGTGCTGGACCAGGCATCGATGCATCGTGCCACCGACAAGAACCCGGGCAAGACCCCGGCGGCGCTTTTCCGTTGGCTGCTGAAGGAGCGGGTGCACTTGCCGCTCGCCATCGCCAACATGAGCTCCGCCACCTTCCAGCGGCCGATCGGGGAGGACGGCACTTTGCCGGTGCAGCTTTACGGCAAGCCGCTCAACGTCAAGGATTTGGCGAAACTGAACGTGCCGTGGTACCAGAACTACGCCATAAAGGACGATCTGGTTACGCCGCCCTGCGCGACGGCCGCGAACAAGTTCCTGGAAGGCACCGACATCGTCGAATCCGTTGCTTACTTCGGGGGCCATGTCGCCATTCTGACCAGCCCGTACGCGAAGAAATCGCCGGTAAACGGCGAGTTCACCGACGCCCTCGGCAAACAGAGCCGCGGACCGGTCAAGTTCCAGCTCGACATCTCCGCCAAGAAGAAGGCGGCGTAACAAGAGGTCGCTGCAATCGCAGCCGATGAGGGCGCCTTCGGGCGCCCTTTCTCGTTCCGGAGTTCCGTCGAGCCGTGCTCAGTCCTCGCGTACCGCGACATGGCCGAGCACCGCCATCGGTCCGGCCGCAGCGATTTCCTGCAGTTGCGCCGCGTCGCTTACGAACATCGAGCCGGCGAAAGCGAGTGCGTTGATGGAGACGGAACCGAAGTGCTCTCGGGAGCGGGGAACCAGAAGCATCCACGAGCTGGTCGCCAGAAGATTGTAAGGCGGGAGCCGCCGGTCCGCCCGGTCCAGGGCTTCGACGCCGATTCCGGTCGCTGACAGGAGCTGCCTGTAAGCGCCGTGAAATTCCAGCGCCAGCGCCGATGCAGAGGACGCTGGCGCTTCGAGCCGGATGATGGCGTGGCGGAAGCCAAACTCCCGGACGGCGCCGATCCGCCCGTCGAATCGGGCCTCGGCGAGCAGGGACTCGACGGGGATGGCCGGACCGACCCTCGTCAACGGCAGGGCTACCGCTTGCAGATGTTTATGACGCTGGCTTGCTCCCGCTGCGGCCCCGCAATTGTAGAAGCCGAGCCCGTCGACCGCCTGTAGACAGCGGGCCAACGCAGCGAAATCCGCTTTGGTCAGCGGTGCTTCCTGGTCCTCGTATAGGCGAGTGACGGCCAGCACGTGGTGATCAAGAACGTTGAACTTGTTCAACAGCAGAACATGGGTGTCGCTGAGGTCGGCGACGAACAGCTCCGGGTCATACGGGAGAAACGGATCGTCCCTCGGGTCTGTCGTTTCCTCTTGAGGATCCCCTCCTTTTGGATCCTTCAAACCCTCCCGCGCTTTGGCCCGGATGCTGGAAACGACGCGGACCACAAACCGGACCCGGTCCGCATCCACCACATGCTCTTCGGTCCGGATCGGCGACAGCGCTCCTGAGATGAGCGCGCGTTCGGCTCGCCGAACGACCCTCTCCCACAACCCATCGGCCGGCGGGGACGCCGAATTTTGCCCCATGTTCTCCTCGTCTCTCCGCCGCGGGCCGCGTTTTAGCGCCGCAGGAGAAAAACTGCCTCTGCGCCGAGCAGGTTCGCGAACAGGAGACCGCGGCCGAAGCGGTGCGGGACGCCGCGCGGATCGAGACAGATGCGGCGCTCGATTGCGATGTTCATGGTTTCGCACATGACGACGAAATCCTTGATCGTGCACAGGTGCAGGTTGGGAGTCTCGTACCATTCGTAGGGCAAGGTCGCGCTGACCGGCATGCGGCCGGCGGACAGCAGATAGAGGCGGTGACGCCAGTGCGCGAAATTGGGCAGCGACACGACGGCGCGCCGGCCGATCCTCAGCATCTGTTCCAGGATCGTCTTCGGCGCCAGCATCGCCTGCAGGGTCTGGCCGAGCACCACGTAATCGAACGCCGCTTCGGGATAATCGAACAGGTCCGTTTCCGCATCGCCCTGGATCACTGAAAGGCCGGCGCTGACGCAGGCGTTGACGCCTTCGCTCGACAACTCGATGCCGCGGCCGTCCACGTTCTTATCGTACACCAGATAATGGAGTAGCTCGCCGGCGCCGCAGCCGACATCGAGCACGCGGGAGCGTGGCTCGATCATATCCGCGATCAACCTGAGGTCGGGACGAATGCTTCGCGCCGGCGCTTCCATCACCGCCCCGAGCCGGGCGCGCCCGCCAGGCCGCAGTGCGCGGCGGCCCCGTTCAGGAAGCCTCCGAGCACGCGAATGAATTCCGGTTCGTCGAGCAGGAAGGCATCGTGGCCGCTGTTGGAGACGATTTCCGCAAAACTCACGTTGGCGGCGACGGCGTTCAAGGCGCGCACGATGGTCCGGTTCTCGGATGTAGGATAGAGCCAGTCGCTGGTGAAGGAGATGACGCAGAAGCGGACCGGGGTCTCCCGGAACGCATTGGCGAGGATGCCGCCATGCTTCGCGGCGATGTCAAAATAATCCATCGCCCGGGTGATGTACAGATAGGAGTTGGCGTCAAAACGCTCGACGAAGCTGATCCCCTGGTGGCGCAGGTAGCTTTCGATTTGGAAATCCGCGTCGAAGCCGTACGTCACCGCCTCCCGGTCCTGCAGCTGCCGCCCGAACTTCTCGGTGAGCTTGTGCTCCGACAGATACGTGATGTGCGCCGCCATGCGCGCCACCGCCAAGCCGCGGTGCGGGGTCTTGCCGTGGCGCAAGTAGTCCCCGCCGCACCAGTCGGGGTCGGCGAGGATCGCCTGTCGTCCGACCTCGTGAAACGCGATGTTCTGGGCGCTGTGGTGTGCGGCGGTGGCGATGGGAACGGCGGCGAACACGCGCTCCGGATAAAGGGAGGCCCATTCGAGCACCTGCATGCCGCCCATCGACCCGCCGATGACCGCGAACAACCGGGTGATGCCGAGATGGTCGAGCAGCATCGCCTGGGCGCGGACCATGTCGGCAATGGTGATGACCGGGAACGAAAGCCCCCAAGGTTCGCCCGTCTCGGGGTTGATCTCGCTCGGGCCGGTTGACCCCATGCAGCCGCCCAGCACGTTGGCGCAGAGAATGCAGTAGCGGCGCGTGTCGAGCGGCTTGCCGGGACCGATCATCGTCTGCCACCAGCCGGCTTTGCCGGTGACGGGATGCACCTCCGCAGCGAACTGGTCGCCGGTGAGGGCGTGACACACCAGGATCACGTTGGAGCGATCCCGGTTCATGCGGCCGTAGGTCTGGTAGGCAACTGGGAAGTCGCCGAGCTCGATCCCGCAGTCCAGCCTGAGCGGCGCTTCGGTGCCGATCAGCACGCGATGCCCCGGCAAAGGAAAGTTGTCGCTGCCGCCGAAGGCGCGTGCGGTTGTTTCCGATCTGACCATGGGCGAGTGCAAGCCTCTAACGGCGGTCGGCGACCGCGAGCATTGGCGTCGGAATGTGCCAACGTTTTCTTTGCTTTTCAACGGCCGTCTCTCTATCACTGTCTTCCCTTGCGGTCGCCATCATCAAAAGCGGGCCGCCCTGCGTCCGTTCCTTCATTGGGAATTTTCGGAACCGGAACATGGATGCCGCGCAATCCCTCGATGCCGTACGGCGGAAGATCGACGCCATCGACGACGCCATTCATGACCTGATCATGCAGCGGACCGAATTGATCGACACGGTCTCCGATCTCAAGCGGGACATGCCCATCAAGATCCGCCCGTCCCGCGAGGCCGAGATCGTCTACCGATTGTTGGCGCGGCACAAGGGAGCGTTTCCCCGGCGCGAGCTAACGGCGATCTGGCGGCATCTGATCATGGCCACTCTCAGCTTCGAGGGGCCGTTTTCGGTTGCCGTGTTCATGCCCCCGTCGGAGGCCGGATACTGGGATCTGGCGCGCGATCATTTCGGCATGTTCACGCCGATGAGCCGGCATGGGTCGCTGCGCTCGGTCATCGAGGCCGTGCAACGGCAGGATGCCGTGGTCGGGGTGCTGCCGTTGCCCCGCTCCGATGACCCCGACCCGTGGTGGCGGTTGCTGGCCAGCGACCAGCCGGAAGTGCCGCGCATCATTGGGCGACTGCCGTTCGCGGGACCCGCCAATGGAATCGGCGGTGGGCTCGAGGCGCTGACGATCTGCCCGATCTCGATTACGCCGACGGGGCGCGACCGCACGTATCTCGCCTTCGACCTCACCGACCGGCTCAGTCTGGACCAGTGCGGGCGTGAACTGGCGGCGTCCGGGCTGGAGCCGAGGTCCGCGGCAATCTGGGAACAGGACCACCGGCCGCAATCGTGGCTGTATCTGGTGGAGGTGGAGGGCTGCCTTGCACCGGAGGACCCACGACTGGCTGCGGCCAAGGAGGCGTTCAGCAATCGCATGTCGCACATGACGGTGATCGGGGGCTACGCGACCCCGCTGACGTTGGCGGAACTCGGCCCGCAGCCCCGCCCGGCCGCGCTATCGGCGCCGCCGGCGCCTCGGCCGGAGGTTGCTCGCAGCGGCGCGGTCGCGGAGCACCATTTCGGGTCCCCAACGCCGGAGGCTCCGTGAACGCGCCGGTTCCACGTCCTGGAATCAGCGGCATCGCGCCCTACGTCGGCGGCGAGTCGCTCATTGCGGGCGCACGGCGCGTGATCAAGCTCGCCTCCAATGAAAGTGCGCTTGGAGCCAGTCCTCAAGCCATCGCCGCATTGCAGGACTCCGCCGCGCATGCTTACCGCTATCCCGATGGCGGCTGCCATGCCTTGCGGGCAGCCATTGCGCAGCGCTTTTACGTGGACGCCGACCGGGTGGTGTGCGGCGCGGGATCGGACGAACTAATCGGCCTGCTGTGTCGCGCGTATGCCGGCGCCGGCGACGAGGTTCTCTATTCCGAGCACGGCTTTCTCATGTATCCGATCGCCGCGCGAGCGGCCGGTGCGACACCGGTCGCCGCACCCGAAACCCGGCTGACGACGGACGTGGATGCGCTGCTGGCGACCGTGTCGGAGCGCACCCGCATCGTGTTCATCGCCAATCCCAACAATCCCACCGGCACCTACATTCCGGACCGGGAGATGCGGCGGCTCCGCGCGGGTCTGCCGGATCAAGTGTTGTTGGTCATCGACGCGGCCTATGCCGAGTACATGGATGCCGATGACTATGCCGCCGGCGAGCGGCTTGTGGAGGACGGCGGCGGCAACGTCGTCATGACGCGGACCTTCTCCAAGATCTTCGGGCTGGGCGGCCTCCGCCTCGGCTGGGCCTATTGCCCACCGGCGATCGCCGACATCCTCAACCGGGTGCGGAACCCGTTCAACGTTTCGTCCCTTGCCCAGGTCGCCGGATATGCCGCCATCGACGACGTCGCGTTTTTCGGGCAGGCCAAGGCGCACAACGACCGCTGGCGGGTGTGGCTGACCCGGGAACTTCGAAGCCTCGGCTTGGGTGTCGACGATAGCGTCTGCAATTTCGTTCTGGTCCGCTTCCCCGCCGTCTCCAACCGCGATGCACGAGCGGCCGATGCTTTCCTCAAGGAGCATGGAATCATCACCCGGCGAATGGAGGCTTACAAACTGCCGGACTGTCTCCGCATCACCATCGGCCTGGAAGACGAAATGCGGGCGGTCGCTGCGGCTCTTGCAGCCTTCATGGGTTAGATGATGACCGAGCCTGCCGCAGAGCCCTTGTTTGAACGCATCGCCCTGATCGGCATCGGCCTGATCGGCTCGTCTTTGGCGCGCCTCGTCCGCCGCGATGGCTTGGCCGGGCACATCGCCGTGTGCTCGCGAACCCAAACCACTCTGGATGCGGCGCGGAACCTGGGCCTTGCCGACAGCACCACCACGGACCCGCGCCGCGCAGTCGAGAACGCCGACCTGGTGATGTTGAGCACGCCGCTCGGCGCCTATGCCGGGATCGCCGAGGCGATGGCGCCCGGCTTGCGTCCCGGCTGCATCGTTTCCGACGTGGGATCTGTGAAGCAGAGCGTCATCCGCGACGTCGGCCCGCACCTGCCGGAGGGCGTTCATCTGGTGCCGGGCCATCCGATCGCGGGGACCGAGCATTCCGGACCGGCGGCAGGCTTTGCGGAACTGTTCGCTGGCCGGTTCTGCGTGCTGACGCCGCCGCCCGGCGCGGACGAGGGCGCAGTGCAGCGGGTCGCGGAATTGTGGCGGCGCGCCGGCATGCTGGTCGAGGTGCTCGATGCCGGCCATCACGATCAAGTGCTCGCCATCACGTCGCACCTGCCGCACCTGATCGCCTACACCATTGTCAACACCGCGACCGACCTCGAGGACCACTTGAAGACGGAGGTGATCCGCTATTCGGCCGGCGGCTTCCGCGACTTCACGCGAATTGCCGCCTCGGATCCAACCATGTGGCGCGACGTGTTCCTGAACAACCGGGATGCGGTCCTCGAGATGCTGCAGCGTTTTTCGGAAGATCTGACGGCGTTGCAGCGGGCGATGCGCTGGGGAGAGGGCGACAAGTTGTTCGAGACGTTCAGCCGCACCCGCGACATCCGCCGCGGCGTCATCGACGCCCGCCAGGCGTGACCGAGGCGGCATAAGCCTGAGACAACAGCGGCCTCGCGGGCGGAGCCTGCCGAGGCCGTCTCCACGCCCGCCGTGTGGAACAATTCCCTTGCATCGAACGTTTTAGAGGAACCCGGCAGAGGCGGAAGGGCGGGACCAGCATGAAATTGGACGCGAGGCAAGACGCACGCGCAACGAGCATCCTCGCCGCCCTTCATGAACGCGGCCCCCTCTTTCGCAAGCTCGCCGCCGCGGGATGCCTCGATAACGGTGTCGGCGGCGTCCTCGGCGGCTGCAGCGTCCGCAATATCCCGCAAGGCATGGATATCTTTGCGGAAGGCGATTTCATTGGCGAACTCTTGTTCCTTGCAAGGGGCTGGGCCTACCGCTACCGGCTGCTCGGGAATGGCCGCCGCCATGTCGTCAACGTTCTGGTGCCGGGGGATATTGTCGGTCCCTTCACGCCGACGGCGAAGCAGTTCGTTGCCGCGCTGACCGAGACGTCCATCTACTCGGTCGCGCGCCGCAACCTCGGCGACGAAAGTCGGACGTGTGTCGGTTTCACCGCCGCTGTCGAAACGCTGATCGCCGCCGAGTACGAGATGCTCGCCGAGCGTACAGTGAGCCTGGGCCGGCGCAACGCAAAGGAGCGCGTCGCGCACTTCTTGATCGAAGTGTTCGAACGGCTGAATAGGGTCGGGCTGGCTGGCGACGACACCTTCGAACTGCCGCTGACGCAGGAGATGATCGGGGACGCTCTCGGTCTCAGTGTTGTCCACGTCAACCGCACGTTGAAGGTGCTTCGTGAAGATGGGTTGGTCACCCTCGGGTTTGGGCGGGCGACCATTCATGACTTCGATGCTCTCTCCTTCATCGCTGATTCCTACGGTGTTCCCGCTTCGCCGCCCGACCGACGGCTGGGCGGCATCTCAATGAATTGACCTCCGGCGCCGCCGACCCCATTGTGTCCCGATCGGACAGGCGACAGCGGCGAGGATCGGGGTGATGGCGGAGGGATTGAAAATCATCTGCCCGAACTGCGGCGCGGTCGTTGCAGTTGCCCCGGCAGCCGGACTTGCTGAGGACCACCTCGTGTGTGGTCACTGCGGCACCGAACTTCGCGGCGCCGGGCCATTGGAAAAGGTGACGGCCAAGGTGAAGGACATCGTCCGGAAGGCGGAAAAAAGCGTAGAGCAGAAAGACGAGACTGAGTGACTAAAAGCCTGAATCGAAATGATCGCTGCGGCGTGCTCAGAAGTGGGTGCGGCCAATCGATTTCTTCTGTTTTCAATATACCGGGGAGCGCGAACGAAGATGTCGAGCGAAAACCTGCATGCACCGCGAGAAAATCTGACGAAACAGACGCTCAACCAGCACCAGGCGATCGTTTCGCTGGGAGAAGAAATCGAAGCGGTCGATTGGTATCGCCAGCGCGCCGACGACTGCAGCGACCCGGCGCTCCGCGACATACTCCTCCACAACATGCAGGAAGAGATCGAACATGCATGCATGGTGCTGGAGTGGTTGCGACGGAATATGCCGGAGTGGGCGGAGGAGATGGACACATATCTCTACACCGACGCGCCGATCACGGAAATAGAAGAGGCGGAGAGCGGCAGTTCCGAGGCGGCGCCGGTCAACGCCACGTCGGGCGTGCCTGACGAGGACCGGGCGGCGCGACCGGCATACCGATTTACCGTCGGATCTCTCAAGAAAAACGGAGCGTAGACATGGATTATCTTAACCGCTCCGCGGCGCCGTTCGCTGCGCGCGTGTGGGACGAGATCGACGATGCGGCCATCGGCGCAGCCCGCGAGCGCCTGACGGCGCGGCGGGTTCTGGATGTGGAGGGGCCCTATGGCCCTGGCCTCACCTCGATCGAGGTGGGCAATGACGCCTACTGTCGGCAACCGGACAGCGGCGAAGCCGGTGCCGTGGTCAGCCGCGCCATCGCGCTGCCGATGTTGCGCAAGCGGTTCCTGTTGAGCCTGCGCCGGGTCGCGGCCTACCTGGAGAACGGCCTGCCGCTCGACATGGCGCCGGCGGAGGATGCCGCCGAGGCGGTTTCGGCTCGTGAAGACGAACTGATCTTCCAGGGTCAGGCGGAATTCGGCCTCAGTGGATTGTTGACAGCGCCAGGCCGCGCCCGGCAGGCTGCTGGGAACTGGTCTGATGTCGACCGGGCCCTCGACGATGTTCTTTCTGCCGTGACCAAGCTGGACGACGCCGGCTTCCGCGGCCCCTACGCGATGATCCTGGAGCCTGCGCTGTACAACGGTCTGTTCCGCCGCTATCCGGGAACCGACCTCATGCAGTTGGAACATCTGCGCCGGCTGTGCACGGATGGCATCCACAAGGCCCCGATCACCGGTGGCGCCGTCATCGATCCGCGCGCCGGCGTCCTGATCATCGGCCAGGACCTGATGGCCGGGTATGTCGGCCAGGACGGCATTCACTACGAGTTCTATCTGTCTGAAAGCATCGCGCTTCGCCTCGACGATCCCGAGGCAGTATGTTCGCTGGACTTCAATTCTGCGTGAGGGTTGGCGCAGAACAGCATGCAATTGCTCGAATGCTGCGGGTCCGACTGCAATAGCAGGCCCCGTCGCATTCGGAGAGCGCTCGTATGAACCGCTTCGATATGGGTAAGGGAACTTTGTCGCCGGGTTTGGCCTTATCCCGTAGACGTGCGGCAATCCAACCGAGTGCAGCCGAAGCTGGGCCGCATAGTGAAAGCGGCGAGCGCCGCACAATCTTCGCATACGAACTGCGAGGACAGGCTTGAATCGGATCAGGAGAGAGTGAAATGAAGCAGCTTACAGCATCGGCCATTGCCGTGGCATTCGCGCTCGGCGGGTTTGGGGCGGTAGCCAACGCGGCGAGCGACGTGGAGAAGAAGATGGATCCGCTGCCCGGCAACGTGGACGTCGAGGGCCACGGGCAGAACCCCCAGTTCAATTTGCAGGATGATAAGAAGGCCACGCCAGAGTCGATGATGAACCAGGGTCAGTCGGGCGTCGAGACGCGCACGGCTCCGCTGCCCGGTAATGTCGATGTCGAGGGCCACGGGCAGAACCCTCAGTTCAAGACTGAGGGCACCCCGTCAACGACATCGGGCTCCGAGGCGTCCAAAAAAATGGATCCGCTGCCCGGCAACGTCGACGTCGAGGGCCACGGCCAGAACCCTCAGTTCAAGGTCGAAGACGGATCGGGGCGGAACAAGCAGTAGCCTTTTCCGAAGATCAAAAACACTGCGTGTCCGGGCCGGGGGGGCGCCCCCCGGCCGGGCTGTTGAGCGGCGGGCGCGGCGGCCAACGGCAGTGGCGAACGTCAATGCGGCTTGCAGCACATCGTGGAACGGTTCAGGGAGGTGACGGTGTCGGCATCGAAGCAGCGAGCAGCGGGGGACAACCGACCAGCAGCGCGGACGGGAGATGCACCGGATGCGGATAAGGCGCGGCAGGGTCAGGTTGTACTCGGCCATACTTGGCAGCGAGTGGTCTTCTTCGGCGCCCTGATCGCGGCATTCGCGCTCGGTGCGGTCGCCCTGATTATGACGGTGTAGCGTTTATTTCCCGCGGCCGCCCGGGAGCCTCGCTTAGCCTACGCTCATCCCACCATGCGTGCCGGGACCACCGCGGCGTCGAAGTCTTCCGCCGTGAGGAAGCCAAGCGCCAGACAAGCCTCCTTCAAGGTCGTGCCGTCATGGTGCGCCTTGTGCGCAACCTCCGACGCCTTGTCGTAGCCGATGAGCGGCGCCAGGGCGGTGACCAGCATCAGCGACCGCTCGACGTAGGCGTCGATCTGGGCCCTGTTGAGTTGGAGCCCAGCGACGAGGTGATTGTTGAAGCTCCGGCAACCGTCGGCGACGATCCTGGCGGACTGCAGGACGTTGTAGATCATCACCGGCTTGTATACGTTCATTTCCAGGAACCCGCCGGCGCCGGATAATGCTACGGCGACATCGTTGCCCATGACCTGGACCGCGACCATGGCCAGTGCCTCGCACTGGGTAGGGTTGACCTTACCCGGCATGATCGAGGAGCCCGGCTCGTTGGCCGGCAGCAACATCTCGCCGAGCCCGCACCGTGGCCCCGCGCCGAGCAGGCGAATGTCGTTGGCGATCTTGTAGAGGGAGCCGGCCAGGGTCTTGAGCACGCCGCTCGCCATCACGAGGGCGTCGTGGGCGCCCTGCACATTGAATTTGTTGGCCGCCGATACGAAGGGCAGACCGGTGTGCCCGGCGATGTGGCGCGCGACGCGGTCGCCGAAGCCTGGCGGCGCGTTAAGCCCGGTGCCGACCGCTGTTCCGCCGATCGCCAGCTGGTAGAGGTTGGGCAGGGCGCCTTCGATGCGCGCCACGTTGTCGTCCAGCATCCCCACATAGCCCGAGAACTCCTGCCCTACCGTCAGCGGCACCGCGTCCTGCAAGTGGGTGCGGCCGATCTTGACGATGTCCGCCCACGCCCTGGCATGCATGTCGAGGCCGTCGCGGAGAGCGCGCACGTTGGGGATCAGCCGGTCGTGGAGCATGACCCCCGTGGCCACGTACATCGCAGTCGGAAACACGTCGTTCGACGATTGCGACATGTTGACGTGGTCGTTTGGGTGGACGGGGGCGCGACTGCCCATCGCGCCGCCGGCCATCTCGATGGCACGGTTGGAGACCACCTCATTGACGTTCATGTTCGACTGGGTGCCGCTGCCGGTCATCCACACGTTCAGCGGGAAGTGGTCGTCGAGCTTGCCGGCGATCACGTCATCGGCCGCCGCGATGATCAATTGCGCGATATCGTCAGGAAGTTTGCCCAGTTCGCAGTTCGCCTGCGCCGCCCCTTTCTTGATCACCGCCAGCGCCCGCACCACCTCGATCGGCATACGCTCGTCGCCGATGTCGAAGAACTTGAGGCACCGCTGGGTCTGCGCGCCCCAGTAGCGATCGGCGGGAACCGCCAGTTCACCCAGGCTGTCGCGTTCGATGCGGGTATCGGCTTGCGCAACGGGTTGCTGTGACGGCATGACCCAACCTTGTGCTGTCAGGATGGTTTCTCGTAGGGACTGGGGGTCGGTTTGCCGGGAGTCGTGTCGGGCTGATCGGGCGCCGCCTCATAAGCGGCAACCGCGGCTTCCAGCTCGGCGATCTCAGTGGTGCGTTCCGGACTGCGGCCGGCGCCCCGCAATTGGTTGATACGATCGAGAGCGTCCCGATAGGCATCCTTGGTCTTGATCTGCACGCCTGCTCCTCCACTCGTTAGCTGAGAGCCTGACGGTACCATGTATCCTCCCGCCAAGCGGGGCGGCAGTTGTGTCAGACTGCCATGACTTGGCCGAGGTGGTCCGGCAGGTCGCGGGTCGGGACCTTGGTCAGGTCCTTGTTCAGCTCCGCGGTCACCATACCCGTCAGCTCCGTCCCGAACTCGGAGCGGAGATCACCGAGCGCCCGCGGCGGCGCGACGATGACAAGGCGCTCGAACGCGTTCTTCTTGCGCGCATCTTCGAGAACACCAGCGATCGTGCGCGCAAACAACTGTTTTCCATAGCGTTGCGGATCGGTCGGCGGCTCCATGGCGTGGCGGCCTTCGCCGCCGCTGTCGAACGAACGTCCCGGCCGATCGCTGGCAATCTCCCGGCTTGGCAGATTGGTGCCGATGAACTCCTGCTCCAGCGCCGGCTTGATGCCTTTCCCGACCCCGTCGTTTACGAACAACCGGGCCCGCGCGCCATCAGCGACGAGGATCCAGGTGGTGATTGATTTCGGCATGCTGCGGTCTGCTCCACTGGTCGATTTGCGGCCCCATGCCGCGTCGTGACTTGTCCTAAATGTAAATAGTGCTTGATCGTTGTCAGGTCACTGCCCAGCTTGTCGCTCGGCGATGCCTGATAGCCAGCTTGCATAGGACATGGACGCTTCGGCGCCGAGCGGTGGCCCCGGCCAGTCGCGCAGCAACTCCGCCGCTATGCGACGGAAGACCTCGGCTAGGCCGGGGCCGTACGGTGAAGCTTCGAATGCCAGCGACCAGTGCGTATCGGCTGCCGCATCGCCGAGGCGGATGCGGGTGAGTTCGAAATCCATGAGCCGGTCCTTTTCCGGTTCGGTAGCTGCGGCGGCCATGGCCGCGGGGGACTCGCCGATGTGGAACGTTCTCATGAGACGCTGCTTCGCCACCGGCAGAGCAGCATCGTCGACATCGGCGCAACCAAGCCAACCGCCGCGGGGCCTCGTCTGCTCGCCGTCCGCCTCCATGTCGCAAGACCACTTCATCCACCGCTCGATCCGTCCGCTGGCGCCGGGTTCGAACGTCTGCATGCCCAAGTCGGCGACCTTGCCTTTGACCTCGAACCGCCCTTCCCGGAGCTTGATCGCGATGTCCGCGGTTCCGGGGACGACGAGGTACCGGTCCGTTCGCCACTGCGGCGGATCCGTCTCTCGGGCGCTTGTCGCCGGATCCGTTGATTTTCGCGAGAGGAACCAGGCCTCTACCTCCGGCGCGCTTCGCATAGAAGACGCTTCGAAGAACCACCGAGACTCAAGGGTGTCGAACGGCATTCCGTCGCTAATGGGCATCGTCCCAGTTCGGACCGACACCGGTGTCGACGGTGAGCGGTACGTCCAGATGCGCCGCCGCTTCCATGACCTCGGTGACGACGGCGCGGGTTGCGTCGATCTCGGTTGCGGGCACCTCGAACACCAGTTCGTCGTGAACCTGCAGCAGCATCCGCGCCGCCAGCCCGACCCGATCGAGCGCCCGCGGGATGCGGACCATGGCGCGCTTGATGATGTCCGCCGCTCCCCCCTGGATCGGGGCGTTGATGGCGGCCCGCTCCGCGAAGTTGCGGACTGAGGTGTTGCGGTCCTTCAAGCCGCGAATGTGGCATTTCCGCCCGAACAGCGTCGTCACGCAGCCCTGCTCGTGTGCTTGGGCGCGCGTGCGGGTCATGTAGTCGCGGATGCCGGGGTACCGCTCGAAGTAGGCGTCGATGTAGAGGCCGGCCTCGGCGCGCGGGATCCCCAGTTGCCGCGCAAGACCGAACGCGGAGATGCCATAGATAATGCCGAAATTGATGGCCTTGGCCTTGCGGCGGATCATGGGGTCCATGCCCGCGACGGGGACGCCGAACACCTGCGATGCAGTCAGCGCGTGAATGTCGATGCCGTCGCGGAACGCCTCCTTGAGGCTGGCGATGTCGGCGACGTGGGCGAGCAGCCGGAGCTCGATCTGCGAGTAATCAGCGCTCAGCAGCAAGCAGCCGTCGGGGGCGACGAAGGCGCGACGGATCTTGCGCCCTTCCTCCGTACGGATCGGGATGTTCTGGAGGTTGGGGTCGGAGGACGAAAGCCGCCCGGTCGACGCCACCGCCTGGGCGTAGCAGGTGTGGACGCGGCCGGTGTCCGGGTGGATCTGCTCGATCAGGGCGTCGGCGTAGGTGCTCTTGAGCTTGGCCAGCTGGCGCCAGTCGAGGATGCGCGACGGCAACTCGAGACCGGTCGCGGCCAACTCCTCGAGAACGTCGGCGCCCGTCTGGTAGGCGCCGGTCTTGCCGCTGCGCTTGCCGCCCGGCAGGCCCATTTCGTCGAACAGCACCTGGCCCAACTGCTTTGGCGAGCCGAGGTTGAACGGGTGTCCGACGAGAGCGTACACCTCGATCTCGAGATCGGCCATGCGGTCGGTGAAATCGGCGCTGAGCGTGCGCAGCGACGCGGCATCTACCTTGATCCCGGCCTGTTCCATCGCCGCCAGCACCGGTATCAGCGGCCGCTCGATGGTCTCGTAGACGCTCACCATGCGTTCCGGCAGCAGCCGCGGCTTGAGGTGGCGGTGAAGCGCCAGTGTCACGTCGGCGTCCTCAGCGGCGTAGGCCATCGCACGGTCCAGCGGCACGTGCGCGAAGGGGATCTGCGCCGCGCCGGAGCCGGTCACGTCCTTGTAGGTGATGGTGTCGCGGTTGAGGTGCAGCTTCGCCAGTTCGTCCATGCCGTGGCCGTGCAGGCCGCCCTCCAGCACGTACGACAGAATCATGGTGTCGTCGATGGGCGCCATCGCGATGCCGTAGCGCCCGAGAACCTCCATGTCGTACTTGACGTTCTGGCCGATCTTTAGGACGGAAGGATCTTCCAAGAGCGGCCGCAGTAGGGCGAGTGCGGTTCCCAACGGGATCTGCGACGGCACGGCCTCGGCGGCATCGAGCGCCAGCTTGCCGGCGCCGCCGGGCGTCGTATGGGCGAGCGGGATGTAGCAGGCGTGGTCGGGAGCGAGGGCGAGCGATACGCCGACGATGTCGGCGCGGAACGGCGCCAGCGAAGTTGTCTCGGTGTCGACCGCGACGGCGCCCAGGCTCGTCGCCGCTTCGATCCAGCGCTGCAGCGCCGCCACGTCCTGCACCAGTTCATATACCGCGGCGGACGCTGGTGGTGGGGGTACTGAGACGGCGGCGCGGCTCTTGCCGATGGCGACACCCGACTGGACGCGGGCAAGCAGCGTCTTGAATCCTTGCGCTTCCAGGAAGTCGCACAGCGTCTCCCGGTCGGGTTCGGCGAGGGCAAACGACTCAAGCGGCTGCGGCACGGCGACATCGTCGTGGAGACGCACCAACTCGCGAGACACGCGCACGTCCTCCGCGTGTTCCAACAGCGCCTGACGGCGTTTCGGCTGCCTGATCTCCGCCGCCCGATCCAGCAGCGCGTCGAGGCTGCCAAACTCTGACAGAAGCTGCGCCGCCGTCTTGGGGCCGACGCCGGGGACGCCGGGCACGTTGTCGATCGGGTCGCCGATCAACGCCTGCAACTCGACCATTTTCTCGGGGCCGACCCCAAATTTCTCCTGCACCTCGTCCGGGCCGATGCGCCGGTTCTTCATGGCGTCGAACATCACCACGCCGTTGCCGAGCAACTGCATCAAGTCCTTGTCGGAGGAGACAATGGTGACCGCCGCGCCGGCCTCGCGGGCGAGGCGGGCGTAAGTGGCGATGATGTCATCGGCCTCGTAGTTGCCGCTCTCCACCAGAGCGACGTTTAGGGCCCGCGTCGCTTCGCGCACCAGGGCGAACTGGGGGACCAAGTCGTCCGGCGGCGGCGGCCGCTGTGCCTTGTAGGCTGCGAAGATGTCGTTACGGAACGAGCGGCGGGCAGTGTCGAAGATGACGGCGACATGGTCGGCATCCATGTCCTGGATCAGCTTCAGCAGCATATTGACGAAGCCGTACACGGCGCCGACCGGCGTACCGTCCGGCCGGGTCAACGGCGGCAGCGCGTGGTAGGCGCGAAAGATGAAGGCGGAGCCGTCGACGAGGAAGACGTGCCGAGGCTGAGGTGTCGGCGCCACGTGCGGAGGTCAGTGCGCGGCCGCCGCGTCGGCCCCTTTGGCCAGCACGAAGTGGCGTGAGCAGTACGGACAGACGATTTCGTCCTCGTCGCCCATACGCAGATACACGTTGGGGTGTCCGAGCGTCCCGCCGCCGCCGTCGCAACTGACGACACGGCTCTCGACGATGATGGTTTGATCCGGGTCCATGGCGGCCGAGACTTTCATGATCTGCAAGCAAGGACGGGAGACCGCGGTCTCCGGGATGTCGTTGACGCACCGAACGCGCGGATGATAGCGATTGCCGCGAAATGATCAATCACCACGGCTCCGAACCGTCATGACCAGCGCGCAGTCCGCAGACACCGGGCCGGCGTTTGCCGTGGAGACGGTCGGGCTCAGCAAGACTTACCGCGCCCGCAAGAATTCGGCGGAGGTGCGGGCATTGCGCGATGTCAGCCTCTGTATCCCCAAGGGGTCGTTCTTTGGCCTGCTCGGGCCGAACGGCGCCGGCAAGTCGACCTTGATCAACATCCTCGCCGGCCTCGTCATCCGCACGTCCGGAGAGGCGCGCATCTGGGGCTACGACATCGACCGCAACATGCGTGCGGCGCGCCGCGCCATCGGCATTGTTCCGCAGGAGCTGAACTTCGATCCGTTCTTCACGCCGCGGGAGTTGCTCGAGGTTCAGGCCGGGCTGTATGGCGTGCCGAAGAAAGAGCGACGGACCTCGGAAATTCTGGAAATCGTCGGCCTCACCCGTCAAGCCGAGGCGTATGCGCGCACCCTTTCCGGAGGCATGCGGCGCCGGTTGCTGGTGGCCAAGGCGATGGTCCATTCGCCGCCGGTGCTGGTGCTGGACGAGCCGACCGCGGGGGTGGATGTCGACCTCCGCCGTCAGTTGTGGGTGGCTGTGCGCCGCCTGCAGGAGCAGGGCACGACGGTGCTGCTCACCACCCACTACCTGGAAGAAGCGGAAGCACTGTGTGATCGCATCGCGATCATCAACCACGGCCGCCTGATCGCCAACGAGACGACGGAGGCGCTGCTGCGCCGGCTCGACTCGAAGGAAATGACGGTGACGGTGGCGGAAACCATGAAGGCGATTCCGGAGTCGCTCGCGCCCTACAATGTCGAACTGCCGCGGCCCGACCGGTTATTGTTCCACTATCCGCCGAGCCGCATCCAGGGCGGTGAGTTGCTTACGGCGGTGCAAAGGGCCGGCCTCACCATCGTCGACCTGCAGACCCGCGAGGCCGACCTGGAGGACGTGTTCCTGCGCCTTACCAGCCTACCGGACGACGAGGGCACCGGCGACGACCTACGGAGCACGGCCGCGTCTTGAGGCTTTGCCGCAACCTCGTGTTCGCCATTGTTGTGTTGGCGACCGCGTGCACCCCGGTGGTGCGGCCCGCAGGACCGCCCGCGTCCGAACCGCAACTCCTTGCCGAAGCGATCCGCGCCGACGATGGCGTTCTGCTCCCCGTGCACGCCTGGCTTCCCAACCCGCGAAAGCCGCGGGCGGTGATCCTCGCCCTCCACGGCTTCAACGACTACGGCAACTTTTTCGCCGCTGCCGGCGCCTGGCTGGCGGCGCGCGGCATTGCCTCATACGCCTACGATCAAAGGGGATTCGGCGCAGCACCCGGCCGCGGCTATTGGCCCGGCATGGAGAGCTTGACACGGGATCTCCGCACCGCGGTCGCGAGCATCCGAAGCCGTCACCCCGGCCTCCCGCTCTACCTCCTCGGCGAGAGCATGGGTGGGGCGGTGGTCATCGCGGCTATGGCCGAGCAACCGCCGCCCGAGGTGGACGGCGTCATTCTGGCGGCGCCGGCGGTATGGGGCCGCGACACCATGTGGTGGGGCCAGGCGGCGGTCCTGTGGGTCGCCGCCCACACCGTCCCCGGACTGACGTTGACCGGCCGCGGCCTGGGCATTCGGCCCTCGGACAACGTTGCGATGCTGCGGGCGCTGGGACGCGATCCCAAGGTGATCAAGGATACGCGCGTCGACGCGATCTACGGCCTCGTCGGTCTGATGGACGCCGCCCTCGCCGCGGCGGCGCGTATCGGTGAACCGGCGCTGATCCTCTACGGCGAGCGCGACGAACTCATTCCCCGGGAGGCGGTGCAGACCATGTTCGAGCGGCTGCCGGCGGAGCCCGGCGGTTGTCTCCGGGTCGCCCTCTACCAGGACGGCTACCACATGCTGCTCCGCGACCTGCAGGCGGAAACGGTGTGGACCGACATCGCCGCCTGGATCACCGACCCCTCGGCGCCGCTGCCCTCCGGCGCCGATACCCGCGCCACATTCGCCGATGCTTGCCGCTCGTGGCGCCAATGCGGTAAGGTCCACGAACATCCGGCGCCGCCAGCCGCCGCGGATGCGCGCCCGTAGCTCAGTGGATAGAGCGTCGGCCTCCGGAGCCGAAGGTCACAGGTTCGAATCCTGTCGGGCGCGCCATTCCTTCAGGAATGGTCGCCCCCTTATTTGAACAAGAGGTCGAACTTCGTTCGAACGGGCGCGCCAACCGGCGCGTTTGGGGTTGCAACGAGCGCATTCGCACCATCGCATGTTGAGGAAGCGCCTCGCTTCGCCAACAGCAGCGTGTGCCCGGTCGCACGCCGAAGAGCCTCATCGTCTTGCGGAAAAGATTGATCGAGTGCATCGCGATTCCGACTTGCAAGCAGCGCTGCCACGAGCGCATCCTCTTGATGGGTTCCGTACGGTTCGGGGTGGTGTGCTGACGATCACCGCTCAGGACGGCAAGGCGTCGGCAACAAGGCGTAGCTGCGACGGTTCCCTCATGGGAGGAGTACGAGGATGGATCAGCCGGCGGAAGCACGGGCAGAACCAGAAGCGGACCTGCCCAATCCCGATATCGAGCAAACGCTTCTCCACAATCCCTACGCCACGCTGGACGACAAATACACGCTCGAGTCCGGGCAAATTTTCCTGACCGGAATCCAGGCGCTGGTGCGCCTGCCGATCCTGCAACGCAAGAGAGACGAGGCCGCAGGGCTCAACACCGCCGGCTTCATCTCGGGCTACCGCGGCTCGCCTTTGGGCGGGCTGGATCAGGCGATCTGGTCAGCGAAGCGCTTTCTGGAGCCGCACCACATCCGCTTTCAGCCGGGCGTCAACGAGGATCTGGCGGCCACCGCAGTCTGGGGCTCGCAACAACTCAACCTGTTCCCGCGCGCCAGGTACGACGGCGTCTTCGCCATGTGGTACGGCAAGGGACCTGGGGTGGACCGAACCGGCGACGTCTTCAAGCACGCCAACAACGCAGGCACGTCCCGCTTCGGCGGCGTCCTCGCCATCGCCGGCGACGACCATGCCTGCAAGTCGTCGACCCTGCCGTCCCAGTGCGAATACAGCTTCATGGACGCGATGATGCCGGTCCTCCACCCGGCGAACGTTCAGGAGATCCTCGATCTCGGCATCTACGGCTGGGAACTGTCGCGCTTCTCCGGATGCTGGATCGGCTTCAAGACCATCGCCGAGAATGTCGATACGTCCGCGTCCGTGTCGGTGGATACAGGCGGACCGAACATCGTCATTCCCGAAGACTTCGTGATGCCGGAGGGCGCCCTCAACATCCGCTGGCCCGACAAGCCGCTCGAGCAGGAAATGCGCCTCCAGCGCTACAAGCTCTACGCCGCGCTCGCCTTCGCCCGCGCCAACAAGCTCGACCGCACCGTGCTCGACAGCCCCAACCCCCGCTTCGGCATCGTCTGCACCGGCAAGTCGTATCTGGACGTGATGCAGGCGCTCGAAGACCTCGGCATCGATCAAGGGCTGGCGTCCAAGATCGGGCTCCGCGTCTACAAGGTCAGCATGGTGTGGCCGCTGGAGCGGCACGGCATGCGCGATTTCGCCCGCGGCCTCGAAGAAATCCTGGTGGTCGAGGAGAAGCGCGGCGTCATCGAGAACCAGTTGAAGGAGCAACTCTACAACTGGGACGAAGCGGTGCGGCCGCGGGTGGTTGGCAAGTTCGATGAGGCCGGCGAGTGGATCCTGCCGTCGGGCGGCGAGCTCACCCCGGCCCGCATCGCCCGCATCATCGCCGCCCGCATCGCCCAGTTCTATACGAGTGAGCGAATTCTGAACCGGCTCGAGTTCCTCCGCCGCAAGGAGGAAGCGCTGGCGCGGCCGCGGCCGGTGATCGAGCGCCTCGCGCACTACTGTTCCGGCTGTCCCCACAACAAGTCCACCAAGGTGCCGGAGGGGAGCCGGGCGCTGGGCGGCATCGGCTGCCATTACATGGCGACCTGGATGGACCGCAGCACCGACACCTTCACGCAGATGGGCGGCGAGGGCGTGCCGTGGATCGGCCAGGCGCCGTTCACCGACGAGCCGCACATCTTCGCCAACCTCGGCGACGGCACATACTTCCATTCCGGGCTCTTGGCCATCCGCGCCGCGATCGCCTCCCGCGCCAACATTACCTACAAGATCCTTTTCAACGACGCCGTGGCGATGACCGGCGGCCAACCGTTCGACGGCCCCCTGAGCGTGGCGAGCATGACCCACCAACTCTCCGGCGAGGGCATCCGCCGCATTGCCGTCGTGAGCGACGACCTCGACAAGCACAAGGTCCGCAAAGCCTATGCAGAGGGCGTCACGTTCCACGAACGCCATTCCCTCGAGCAGGTGCAGCGGGAGATGCGGGAGGTCGAGGGCACCTCGGTCATCATCTACGAAGAAGTGTGCGCCGCCGAGCAGCGCCGCCGCCGTAAGAAGGGACTCGCACCTGACCCGGATACTCTGGTGTTCATCAACGAGTGGGTATGCGAAGGGTGCGGCGACTGCTCGACCACCTCCAACTGCCTCTCCGTCATCCCGCTGGAGACCGAGTTCGGCCGCAAGCGGGAGATCGACCAGTCATCCTGCAACAAGGACTACACGTGCGTCGACGGCTTCTGTCCGAGCTTCGTCACCTTGGAAGGCGCCAAGGTGCGCAAGAGCGCGCTTGCGATGTCCGACGACGACTTCCCGGATCTGCCGCAACCGACGGCGCCGGGGTTGGAGCGGCCGTACAATATCCTGATCACCGGCGTCGGCGGCACCGGTGTCGTCACAATCGGGGCGCTGCTCGGCATGGCGGCGCACCTGGAGGGCAAGGGCTGCTCGATCCTCGACCAGGCCGGCCTCGCCCAGAAGTTCGGGGCGGTCACCAGCCATGTGCGCATCAGCGCGAAGCCTGAGGATATTCATGCCGTTCGCATTTCTGCCGGGCGCGCCAACTTGCTGCTCGGCTGCGATCTGGTGGTGGCGGCCAGCTACGACGGCCTGGGCAAGCTCGATCCGGAGCTGACCCGGTCAGTGGTCAACACATACGAATCATTCCCCTCCGGGTTCACGCGCAACCCAGATTTCGTCTTCCCGGCAGGCTCAATGCAGCGCGACATCGACGATTCGACGGTGCCGGGCGGCGCCCACTTCATCGACTCGACCCGCCTCGCTACGGCGCTGCTCGGCGATTCCATCGGCAGCAATCTGTTCCTCGTCGGCTTCGCCTACCAGAAGGGTCTGGTGCCCCTGTCGGAGGAAGCGATCCTGCGGGCGATCGAGATCAACGGCGTCGCCGCCGAGTTCAATAAGAAGGCGTTTCTGTGGGGGCGGCGCGCTGCGCACGACGGCGCGCGGGTTCAGGAACTCACTCGGTCGCGGACCGCGCGGCCGGCGTTGTCGACGACGCTGGACGACATCGTGGCCCGACGCTTCGAGCATTTGACCGGCTACCAGAGCCGGGGTTACGCGAAGCGGTATGAGGCGCTGGTGCGGCGGGTACAGGCGGCAGAGTCCGAACAGACGCCCGGCCGCTCCGGCCTTGCCGAAGCCGTCGCCCGCTGCTACGCCAAGTTGCTGGCCTACAAGGACGAGTACGAGGTGGCGCGCCTGTATACGGACACAGACTTCCTGCAGAAGATCGAAGATCGGTTCGAGGGCGACTACACCATAAAGTTCCATCTGGCGCCCCCGATGATCGCGAAGCGCGATCCAGCCACCGGACACCTCAAGAAACGCCCGTTCGGCCCGTGGATGCTGCGCGCCTTCAGGTTCCTGGCGAAGTTCAGGCGGCTGCGCGGCACGCCGCTCGACGTTTTCGGCTACCAGCCGCACCGCCGCCTGGAGCGACGCCTGATCTGGGAGTACGAAAACCGGATCGACGAGCTGCTTGCCGGCCTCAACCAGGAGAATCACGAATTCGCGGTGCAGATCGCTTCCATCCCGGATCACATCCGCGGCTTCGAGCACATCAAGGAGGCGCATCTGGAGAAAGCGCGGGCCCGGGAGGAACGGCTCCTGGCGGCCTTCCACAACCCGCCGCAAGCGGCGGCGGCAGAGTAGGCGGCGGTACTTCAAGGGAGGGACAAGCTGATGACCGTGTTCGATGCGCGCGATTTCGACGGTCACGAACAGGTGGCGTTCTTTCGCGATGCGGAGGCGGGCCTGAAGGCGATCATCGCCATCCACAACACCAATCGCGGCCCATCTCTCGGCGGCTGCCGCATGTGGCCCTACAATTCGACCGAGGAGGCGCTCCGCGACGTGCTCCGCCTGTCGCGCGGCATGACGTACAAGTGCGCGGTCTCCAACCTCGATCTTGGGGGCGGCAAGTCGGTCATCATCGGCAACCCGCGCACCGAAAAGAGCGAGGCGCTGCTGCTCGCCATGGGCCGCGCCGTTGACCGCATGGGCGGGCGCTACATCGCCGCCGAGGATTCGGGAACGTCGGTGGAGGACATAAAGGTCATCGGCCGTGAGACGCCGCACGTTGCCGGTGTCTTGGAGAAACGTACGGGAAGCGGCGGCATGCGGAGCGGCGATCCGTCGCCGGCGACCGCCTACGGAACATTCGTCGGCATGCGTGCGGCCATCAAGCACAAGCTCGGCCGCGAGGACTTCGATGGCATCCGCGTCGCCATTCAGGGGGTCGGCAACGTCGGCTTCCGGCTTGCCAGGCAGCTGCATGAGGCGGGCGCCAAGCTCTGGGTCACCGACATCTACGAGGAGAACGTCAAGCGCGCGGTCGACGAACTGGGGGCCATCGCGGTTGCGCCGGACGATATCTACGGGCTCGACGTCGACGTGTTCGCACCGTGCGCGCTCGGCGCGGTGATCAACGACCTCACCATCCCGCAACTGCATGCGCGCATCATCGCCGGCGCCTCCAACAACCAGTTGTCGGAGGATCGCCACGGGACTGAATTGATGGAGCGGGGCGTGCTCTATGCGCCCGATTACGTGATCAACGCCGGCGGCATCATCGACGTCTCCTACGAGCACAGCGGCACCTTCGACAGGGACGCCGCCGTCAAGCACATCGAGGGCATCTTCGATACGCTGATGGAGATCTTCGAGCGGGCGAGCCAGGACGGCCTTCCAACCAACCTGGTCGCCGACCAGGTCGCCGAGGAAAGGTTCCATAAGTCTGCGTCACGGGTTCCGGCGGAGACATCCACGAGCGCCACGGCGCCCGCATGAAGCCCCGGGGCGCGACGGCGCGTCAAATCACGTAGAACGCTGAATGAGCGCGAAACGGAGGGACGTCATGCGAAAAGGCATAGCCGGACGTTTGGATGCCGCTGCCAGTTCGTACTGGAAGCGCGAGTACTGGTCGTCGCGTTGGGTGTTCGTACTGGCCGCCACCGGTTCCGCGGTCGGGCTCGGAAACATCTGGAAATTTCCGTACATTACCGGCGAGTACGGCGGCGGTGCGTTCGTCCTGGTGTACCTCTTCTGCATCGCGCTGATCGGCCTACCGGTGATGATGGCCGAAATCCTGGTGGGCCGGCGCGGCGGGCAGAGCCCGATCGGCAGCATGCGGGTGCTGTCGCGACAGGAGAACAAGTCGAGCATCTGGCAGATCGCCGGGTGGAGCGGCGTCATCGGTTCCTTTCTGATCCTGTCGTTCTACAGCGTCATCGCCGGCTGGGCGCTGGTCTACATCTGGTATGCGATCAGCGGCCAGTTCAGCGCCGCGGCTGCGGATCCACAAGCCGCTGCGGCCTCCATTGAGGGTATCTTCAACGGCTTGCTGGCGAGCCCGGTCAGCCTCATCGCTTGGCACACGGTGTTCATGGTCCTGACCATCGCCATCGTCGCGCAAGGGGTAAAAAGCGGGCTTGAGAAGGGCGTGACGATCTTGATGCCGGGGTTGTTCATCATTCTTCTCATCCTCGTCGGCTACGCGGCCTTCGCCACTGATGGATTTGCCCGCGGGCTTGCTTTCCCTGTTCTCGGCGGACTTCTCGAAGCTGACCTGGGAGGCGGTTCTGGTCGCGCTCGGGCACGCGTTCTTTTCGTTGAGCCTCGGCATGGGGATCATGGTGGCCTACGGCTCCTATCTGCCCAAGTCCATCTCCATCCCGTCGGCGTCGGTCATCGTGTGCATCCTCGATACAACGGTGGCGCTGCTGGCGGGGATGGCAATCTTTCCGATCGTCTTCGCGTTCAACCTGGAGCCGGGCGCCGGTCCTGGGCTGATCTTCGTCACCCTGCCGATCGCGTTCGGCGCGATGCCCGCCGGCGGTGCGATCGTCGGCACGCTGTTCTTCATTTTTGTCGTGTTTGCCGCGCTGACGTCATCCATCTCCCTGCTCGAACCGACCGTGGAGTACGCCGAGGGACGCTTCGGCGGCATCAGCCGCAGGACCGCCGCCATCGCCGCCGGGTTTGTGGTCTGGCTGCTCGGCGTCGGCTCGGCGCTCGCCTTCAACCTGTGGTCGGAAATCACGATCTTCGGCAAGAACATATTCGACGCGCTCGATTTCCTGACCGCCAACATCATGCTGCCGCTGACGGCGCTGTTGATCGCGCTATTCGTCGGCTGGGCGATGGCGGCACGGTCGACGGAGGAAGAGTTGAAGCTCGGCAACAGCCACAAGATCTGGCACGCCGTCGTCCGCTACGTCAGCCCGATCTGCATTCTGATCGTGTTTCTCTATAATTTATTGTGAGGGAAGGACGAGGTGTGGGTCGGAATAGCCGTAAGCGTATTCCGACCACATCGCGGCTCCATGGCGAGCTACGCTGACGCCAAGCCGTGCTAATACTGCTGCTCAGTCTTCGTCGCCGATGTCCAAATTGTCGGGCATCGCCAGATGAATGGTGGGCGAGAGATCCGGTGTCACGCTGATGATGGCGAGCGGAATGGTCGTGGTGTCGGCGTCCTCTGTTTCGTAGCTATGCTGGACGATCGCCCAGTGGACCTGCAGGCCCTGGCCCCGAAGCGCGTCCAGGTGGGCGCCGAGCGCTTCGAGTACCGCTGAGCTGTTCTGTGCGGTGTTGTCTTCCCAATTCTCCGTGTAGCCGGAAAAAGCCTGCGCGAAAGCGTCCACGACATCGGCTTGCTGGCTCGACGCCGGCTCCTCGCGAATCAGCATTCGCGCATACTGTGCCGCCTCCAGCACCAGCCACAAATCTGCGCCCCGCGCCGCGATCTGGAGTTGGACGGTCTCGTAAGCCTCGCCGTCGGGATCTGCTCGTTCGTCGTGTTCCGTCATGTTGCCGCTGTTTCGGTCGGAGGCATCCCAGGTTACCACGTCGCGCAGCTTATTGAAATTTGCAGGCGAGTTCGGCAGGATCGGCGGTGACTGTCGGAACCTCGCGCGCCGGCTCGCGTTAGCTTGTCCAAACCTTCCCGAACTGCTTTTAGACTGAGGATTGCATGAAGCACTGGACGCTCAGCGACGTTCCCTGGGACCGGTTCGACTCGGCAAAAGTGGATGCGGAGATGTTGCTGGTGGTCAAGGCGGCCTCTCTGGTCGAGCGCAACGCCGCCGACTATGTCTCCTACCTTTACAACGTGTTCGGGGACGACCTCGCCTTCCGCGCGGACATCGATCGCTGGGGCGAGGAGGAAGTGCAGCACGGCGACGCCCTCGGCCGCTGGGCGGAACTGGCCGATCCGAGCTTCGACTATGGACGGAGCTTTCAAATGTTTCGCGACTGCTACAGCATCCCCATCGACGTTGATGCCTCGGTGCGCGGTTCGCGGGCGGGGGAGTTGGTGGCCCGCTGCGTGGTAGAGTCCGGCACCAGTTCCCTTTACTCTGCGCTGCGCGACGCGACCGCGGAGCCGGTGCTCAAGTTCATCTGCCACAAGATCGCCGGTGATGAGTTTCGCCATTACAAGCTGTTCTACGACAACATGCGGCGCTACCAGGAGCAGGATCGACTAAGCAGGGCGCGGCGCCTGATGGTGGTGATCCGGCGCAACAGCGAGGTTGAGGACGACGAGTTGGCATACGCCTACCATTGCGCCAATACGCCGGAACAACCTTACGACCGCCGGCGTGCGGCGAAGGCCTATGCTGCGCGCGCCATCGCCTGCTATCGGCAGGACCACATCCGCCGGGCGGTCGGCATGATGCTGAAACCGGCGGGGCTTAACCCGAACGGCCGCTTGAGCGATTGGCTGACGCGTCTCTCGTGGACCCTGATGCAACGCTACGCGCGCCGGGCTCAGGCGGCGTGACCCCGTTGCGCCAGCCGAACAGGCTCGCGCGGACGGCTGCGTGCGAACGAGACGGTTAATCGAGCGCGAATGCGCCTTTGTAGTCGCGCTTGAGGGCCGCGTCCTGGTCGGCTTTGTCGAGCAAACAGTTGCCGACCGCCAACGCGTCGATGTCCGTTCCCATGAAGCAGTAGAACGCGTCCTCCGGCGTGCAGACGATCGGCTCGCCGCGGACGTTGAAGCTGGTGTTGACGACGACCGGACAGCCGGTCAACTCCTTGAAGCGCGAAATGAGGGCGTGGTAGCGTGGATTGGTGTCGCGATGCACCGTTTGGATACGGGCCGAATAGTCCACGTGGGTGACGGCCGGGATCTCCGAGCGCGGCACGTTCAGCTTGTCGATCCCGAACAGTGCCGACTCTTCAGGCGTCATGGCGTGTCGGCGGCTCTCGGCGACGCCGGCCACCAGTAGCATGTAGGGGCTGTCGGCCTCCATCTCGAACCAGTCGGCCACGTCTTGGCGCAGCACCGACGGCGCAAACGGTCGGAACGACTCCCGGTATTTTACTTTCAAGTTCAGCATCTTCTGCATGGTCGGTGAGCGCGGATCGCCGAGGATCGAGCGCGCGCCAAGCGCCCGCGGTCCGAACTCCATGCGTCCCTGCATCCAGCCGACCGCTTTGCCGTCAACGAGAGCACGGGCAGCATCCTCGATCACAGCGTCATCCGCGACGACGCGGAAGCGCGCGCCGGCGCTGCTCAGGCGCTCCTCGATCTCCACTTGCGTGAACGACGGACCGAGGAAGGCCCCCCCCATGGCGTCGAGGTCGTTGGGGACGATCCGCGGCTGGTTTCTGTAGAGGTGGTAGGCGCAGAGTGCCGCTCCGAGAGCGCCACCGGCATCGCCGGCTGCCGGCTGGATCCAAAGGTTTTCGAAGCGGCCGTCGCGCAGCACCTTGCCGTTGGCGACGCAGTTGAGCGCAACGCCGCCGGCGAGGCAGAGATTGCGCGACCGATCCTCCTTTGCCAGGGCTCGCGTGATGCGCAGCACCACCTCCTCGGTCACGGCCTGAATCGAGGCTGCGACATCCATGTGCCGCTGCTCAAGCGGCTCGTCGGCGGCTCGTGGCGGCCCGCCGAACAGGGCGTCGAAGCGGTCGCTGGTCATGGTCAGGCCGGTGCAGTAATTGAAGTACGACTGGTCGAGGCGGAACGAGCCGTCGTCCTTGAGGTCGATCAGAGTGTCTAGAATGACCTGGGCGTAGCGCGGCTCGCCATAGGGCGCGAGGCCCATCACCTTGTATTCGCCGGAGTTGACCTTGAAGCCGGTGTAGTAGGTGAAGGCGGAATAGAGCAGGCCGAGCGAGTGCGGAAAGTGGATCTCCTTCAAGACCTCCAGACGGTTGTCGCGGCCCAACGCCACCGATGACGTTGCCCATTCGCCGACACCGTCCATGGTCAGCACGATGGCATCGTGGAAGGGCGACGGGAAGAACGCCGACGCGGCGTGACTCTGATGGTGCTCCGCGAACAACAGCTTCGATTTCCAGTCGAAGTCCGCGTCGAATGTCTTGAATTCCTTCCGCAGCAGATCCTTTTGAAAGAGCTTTTCGCGGAGCCAGACCGGTATTGCCATGCGGAACGAGGTGAACCCGCGCGGCGCGAACGCCACATAGGTTTCGAGCAGGCGCTCGAACTTGAGGAACGGCTTGTCGTAGAAGGCGACATGGTCGATCGCGGCGAGCGGAACACCAGCGTGCTTCAGACAGAAGCGGATGGCGTTCTCGGGGAAACCGGGGTCGTGCTTCTTGCGGGTAAAGCGCTCCTCCTGGGCGGCTGCAATGATCCGCCCATCCTCGATCAGCGCCGCGGCGCTGTCGTGATAGAAGGCGGAAACGCCGAGGATTCTCATCAGCGCCGGCCGCTCAGAAAATCGTGTAGATGAACGGCGCGACCGCGGAGCCCTGGGTCAGCACGATCAGCCCGCCGAACAGCATCATCATAATGAGGATCGGCACCAGCCAGAACTTGCGGCGCACCCTCAGAAAGTCCAGGAGTTCGGCAAGGAAGCTCATGCGGCACCCGCTTGCATAGCTTTCAGAACTGCTTCGGCATCGTCGCCGGATCGGGGCCGGGCGGCGTGCGTTCAATCCAGTATGTGGACGCGTCCGGCTCCATGCGCAACCGGAGGGGGTCCTTGCCAAGAGCGCGCATGATGAGGGCGGTCGGCGTCACCGTCAGGAAGAACAGGAGCCCGAGCATGATCGGAGAAGCAATCCGGTGCAGCAGCAGACCAAACCGGAACCACAGCCGGTTGAGGGGCGCCAGCAGTGTCGGGCGGATCAGCGCCACCAGCAGCAGAACGGCGACAATAACAACCGCCCACCACCGCGGCTCGTCCCCTGCGATCAGCGGCCAGCCGCCGATGATCGCGAATACCGCAGAGAACACCAGCCCGAACGCCCGGTCGGAGCCGCTGCGGACTCGAACTTCCCGCCGGTAATCCTCATGAAGTCCCTCTTGCTCCGCCATGACGGCCAGTCTATGCCACGAGCTGCCAAATCCCAAGCATGGCGCAGGCCTTTGCTACTGATCGGAAGAAGTTCAATCCAGGACAGGATTTGTCGGGTGCGCTGCGGGAGAATTTGCAGTGAGATCTGACCAGTTGTCTTTCCTGCGGAACAAACGCGATGTGGTTCCTCTACGGGACATGGTCCTCCGGCTTTCAACGGTATGCCCCAGCGTCCACATCGCAAGGGGGCCTCGGTTCGCCGGCAGCCCGCAGACCGGTGGCTGCGGAGCCGGCGGCGGAGCGATCCAGATAGTCGTTCTCTTCCAGAAACTGCGCGATCTTGCGGTGGTAGTGGTACTGGGCGAGCGGGCCGGGATGGGAGTCGAACGGCTCGAAGTCGTCGACCTGGTAGACCCTTGCGTTGGGCCGGGCGTCGGCAACCGGAACATTCTGTTCACGAAGGAAGGCGATCACCGGATCGTCGTCTTCGCCTTCCATGTAGGCGACGACCAGGGTCGCGTCGGTGAGCGCCCGGATCTCGGCGAATATTGCCTTGCTGACCGCAACCATCTCGTCTTCCGGAGGATCGGGCTGGTCGCACCAGCCGTCGTTGCTCGCGCAACTCAAGCCCACGAACTCGATGCGCAACCGGCCGTCCTCAAGCACGCCGTAAGGGTGCCGGGCCCGCTCGGCGTCGTGCACAGACCATCGCGCAGTATCGATTGCCCGCAGCCGGCTCGGCGACGCCACGTTGCGCCTGTTCAAGTAGCTCTGATAGCCGACGATGATGAGGTCGTCGGCGTCGATCCGCCCGGCGAGCGAGCGCAGTTGCACCAGGGCGTGGATCGTGCCGTAGCCGTTCTGCGCGTTATTGATAAAGCGGGTGTGCGGATAACGAGCCTGCAACAGCCAGGGGAAGGTCTGCTCGTCGTTGTTTCCCCACCCCCATACGACCGAGTCGCCAAAAACCCATACCGTGCGCTCGGCGCAATGGGGGACGTGGGATGTCGCTCTCGACCCGTTTGGCTCGACCGTGGCCCAGAACTTGTAAAGATCAGGCGGCTCCTCCCGCAGATTAGTGAGGGAGACCCGGTACAGCCCGGGCGCGATCGTGTAGCCGAGGGTCTCGTCGTAAATGTAGAGCGGGGAAGGGTCGCTGGAGACGGAAACGGTGTGCAAAGCGCCGCCGCGTTGCAGAAGGCTCGCCCTCCGGAGCACCTTCTTTCCCAGTTGCACCAGCGCCGACGATCCGTCGGAATAGTCGATGATATAGACCTGCTTCGACCGCAAGGATCCGGAGTGAAAAAGCACGAACGCCGCGCCCGCCTCCGCGAACAGCGCCGTCATGCCGACCAACACGAACCAGAATATGATCTTCTTCATGCCGCTGGATTCCCACGCAATGGTAGGCAACTGCTCTCCACAATTCCAGCGCGGAGTGGTCGAACGCGGACGGCTCGCCGCCTGCCGACGGCCGGTGGCGGGCTTGGCAACTGATGCGCGCCCATGCTAGTGCTTCAAGCTGGTCGCAGGCTAATGAAGGATTGCTTTGTCGGCTTGTTTTCATATTGCCGAGGCGCGGGCGCTCGGCGCCGACCATGGATGCATGCGAATCCTGTTCATCACCTATACGCGCATCGGCGATGCCGTGTTGTCGACCGGACTTCTGGACCATGTCCTGCGCCGCCACCCCGGCATCGGCGTGACGGTGGTGTGTGGTCCGGTAGCGGCGCCACTGTTCACCGCCGTACCGGGGCTGGAACGCATCATCCCTTTGGAAAAACGCAGGTTCTCCACGCATTGGCTCGGGATGTGGTCTGCGTGCTGGCGGCGCCGGTGGGATATGGTGATCGACCTGCGCAACACGCCGTGGAGCTATCTGCTCGCCGCGCGAAGGCGGTGCCGGATGGGGCGCCCGCGAGACGATGTTCATCGCGTCGTGTCTCTCGGGCGGGTCCTCGGACTCGAGGCGCGGCCGCCGGCACCTCACATCTGGACAACGGATGCCGAGCTTCGGCGCGCAGCCAGCCTGATTCCTGAAGGCGCGCCTGTATTGGCTGTTGGTCCGACCGCGAACTGGGCAGCGAAGACTTGGCGCGCGGCCCACTTCGTCACCCTCATCGAGAGCCTGACCGGGCCCGGCGGCATCCTTGAGGGCGCTCGCGTGGCGATCTTCGCACACGCCGACGAACGGGATGCGGCGCGGCCGGTCATCGACGCGATACCGCCGGAGCGGCGTCTCGACTTTGTCGGCCGCTTGCCGCTCCTGGAGGTCTACGCATGTTTGCAACGCGCCGCTCTCTACGTCGGCAACGATTCCGGGCTGATGCATCTCGCCGCCGCTGCCGGCATCCCGACGCTCGGCCTGTTCGGGCCGAGCCGCGAAGAGCTGTATGCCCCCTGGGGCGAGCATTCGGCGACCGTGCGACCGCCGGCCGAGTACCAGGACCTCTTTCCGGCGGGCTTCGATCATCGCAATGCCGAGACCCTGATGGACGGTCTGACCCCGGATGCCGTGGCGACTGCGGCCGCCGCGCTGTGGCGACGGCTTGAGAAGGCAGCATGAGCGAGCGGCCGCTCTCGGCGCTGGTGGTCGCCCGCAACGAGGAACAGCGCCTCGCAGCCTGCCTCGCGTCGCTCACCTTTGCGGACGAGATCGTGGTGGTGCTCGATCGCTGCACCGATGCCTCCGCATCCATCGCCGAGCGCCAAGGTGCTCGCATCATTGCGGGCGCATGGCCACACGAGGGACCTCGCCGCAACACCGCAATCAGCGCTTGCCGCAGCGCGTGGGTGATCGAGGTGGACGCGGATGAGCGCATCTCCCCGGCGCTGGCGGCGGAGGTCCGCTCCGTCGTCGCCGCGTCGCCGTTCGATTGGCACGAGATTCCCGTAGATAATTACATCGGTGAGCGTCTGGTGCGCTGGGGTTGGGGAGGCTCTTTCGGAACGGCTGCCGTGCCTCGGCTGTTTCGCAAGTCCGCCAAGTCCTGGGGAGATCAGCGG
The DNA here is from genome assembly GCA_016710335.1 of Rhodospirillales bacterium. Classification (NCBI taxonomy): domain Bacteria; kingdom Pseudomonadati; phylum Pseudomonadota; class Alphaproteobacteria; order Rhodospirillales; species Rhodospirillales bacterium. The sequence goes on along the minus strand of JADJXQ010000007.1, from coordinate 109,092 downwards.
GTGCACCCGCGCCTTGCGTTACGTGGTCGCCAAGGTCCGCGACTAAACAACCCGATCGAGCATCGCGTCGATCGCAACATTTCCGACATGATCCTGCGTCTCGACCGCTACACGTCGGCTCGCGCCAGCGATCTTCGCGATTCCGGCGACGTCGGATCACTCTCCGCCAATGTCCGGCGACTGTTCTCACGCTTCTTCAAATGTTACGTCGGGCGCAAGGGGTACCGCGAGGGGAACTGGGGTTTCTTGATCGCCCTCTGCGCCGGGTTATATCCGTTGCTCTCCTACCTCAAGGCGACCCTCGAGGGACCGAGTCTTGAGCAGCCGAGCCTTGAGGAGGCCAACGTGACTGCCGCCGATCTGCGAAAGACCGAGTTGCGACGGGACGAGCCGACGACCGACAATGGTAGCGGGCGACCGGCGGCGGGCTCTTGATGCGAACCATCCAGGTCATGGCGGGCGCCGAGCGCGGCGGCGCGGAGGCGTTCTTTCAGCGCCTGGTTCCGGCCCTGGCGAGGGCAGGATTGGAGGTGCGCGCCATCGTCCGCGATGCAGGGGCGCGCGCCGCCGAGCTGGAATCCGAAGGCGTCGGGACGGTGCGCTTGCCGTTCGGCGGCCCGCTGGATCTCAGCACCCGTTGGCGGTTGCGGCGGGAAATCCGCGCCTTCAAGCCGGACGTGGTCATGACCTGGATGAATCGGGCCACCATGCTGTGTCCGTCCGGCGACTTCGTCCACGTCGGCCGTCTGGGTGGCTACTACGATCTCAAGTACTATCGAGCGTGCGACCACCTCGTCGCCAATACGGAAGACATCGTCGCTCATCTGGTCGAGCAGGGCTTCGACGCTGACCGGGTGCACTACCTGCCGAACTTTGCGGACGAAGCGCCGGCGCCGCCGGTCGCACGCCGCACGCTCTACACACCCGAGACGACGCCGTTGCTTCTGGGGCTCGGACGGCTGCACAGGAACAAGGCTTTCGACGTGCTGATCGAGGCTATGGGGCGCCTGCCGGACGCCTACCTGTGGCTTGCCGGAGACGGGCCCGAGCGGGCGTTCCTGGAAGCCTTAGCCGAGCGCACCAGCGTCAAGCCGCGCGTGCGCTTCCTCGGCTGGCGCGACGATGTCCCGGCGCTGTTGGCGGCCTGCGACGCGCTTGTCTGTCCGTCGCGGCACGAGCCGCTTGGCAACGTCGTTCTCGAAGCGTGGGCGCAGCGGGTGCCGGTCATCGCCGCCGCCAGCCAGGGGCCCGGCATGTTGATCACCGACGGTGCGAGCGGATTGCTGGTGCCGGTGGACGATGCCATCGAACTCGCTCGTGCCGCGCGGGCTGTGTTCCGCGACCCTCTTCTCACCGAGCGCCTGATCGCCGGGGGCCGTGCGGCGTTCGAAGCAAGCTACACCGAAGCCAAGGTTGTCGCCCGCTACCGGCGCTTCTTCGAGATGGTCGCGGGTTCAAGGGATGGGCCGCGCTGATGTGCGGCATAGCCGGCATGATGACGCGGAACGGACGCCCGCCGGGGGAGGAGGTGCTGAAAACCTTGAGCGCCGCCCTTGCCCACCGTGGCCCCGATGGCCGCGGCCGATACGTATCCGGCAACGTCGGCATGGTGCATACGCGACTCGCCATCGTCGATCTCGAGACAGGCGATCAGCCGCTCTATGCGGCGACCGGGGATGCGGATGACGACGATCGCGACGGCTGGGTCGCCCTGGTCGGCAATGGCGAGATCTACAATGACCTGGCGCTCCGTGCGGAAATGGGCGCGGCCCTGTTCGCGACCGGCTCCGACTGCGAAGCGCCGCTTCAGCTCTATCTCCGCCATGGCGACGGGTTCGCCGACCACCTGCGGGGCATGTACGCCATCGCCATCCATGATCCGCGCCACGACAGCGACGAATTCCCGCGCCTCGTCCTCGCCCGCGATCCGTTCGGCATCAAGCCGCTCTACCTGGCCGAAACCGCCGCCGGCTTGGCATTCGCGTCCGAGCCTCAGGCATTGATTGCTGCCGGTCTCGTCGAACCGGCGCTGCTCCCGGACGTCCGCGACGAACTGCTGCAACTCCAATTCACCACCGGCAGCCGGACACCGTTTCGCGGGATCGAGCGGGTGCTTCCGGGGGAGACGATCGTCGTCGAGCAGGGGCGCATCGTCGACCGGCGCAGACGCCTGGCGCTTCCCACCGGCGCCCCGATTCCCATTGCACAAAAGGAGGCGCTCGACCGCCTGCAGGCGGAACTGCGGGACAGCGTCGGCGTCCACCAGCGGTCTGACGTGCCCTACGCCATGTTCCTCTCGGGCGGCGTCGACTCGTCGGCGGTTCTCTCGGTCATGGCGGAATTGAACGACCGGCCGGTGCTGGCGTTAACGGCCTGGTTCCCGGGCTCGGACGCCGAAGATGAACGCGAGCGCGCTCGTGCAGTCGCCAAGACGGTCGGAGCAGAACACGTGCAGGTGGAATTCGATGAGCAGGACCTTTGGACTCTTCTTCCGGCGGTGGCTGCGTGCATGGACGATCCGGCACTGGACTATGCCACGTTGCCGACCTACAAGCTGGCAGCCGCCGCGCGCGCGGCCGGCATCAAGGTGGTGCTGACCGGCGAGGGCGGCGACGAAATCTTCGCCGGCTACGGCCGCTACCGCCGCGCCCTGCGCTCGCGCTTGCTCGGCGGTCGTCCCATGCGTGCCCGCGGTACGTTCGACGGCCTCGGCGTCCTGCGGGATGGCAGGTCATGGCGGGACGGCCTTGCCGCGACGGATGCGGCGGTGGCCGATCCGGAACGCTCGCCGCTGCAGCACCTGCAGGCGGTGGACTGCGCCGACTGGCTCCCCAACGATCTCCTGAACAAGCTCGATCGCTGCCTGATGGCGCACGGCGTCGAGGGTCGCGTGCCGCTGCTGGACTGCACCCTTGCCAACTTCGCTTTCCGCCTGCCGGACTCGCTGAAGGTGAGCGGCGGGCTCGGCAAGCGGTTGCTGCGGCAGTGGCTCGATACCGCCTGTCCGCCGGCGGAGGCGACGGCGCGCAAGCGCGGCTTCACGGTGCCGGTGGGGACGTGGATCGCGCGGCGCGCTGCGGAGCTGGGACCGCTGGTCGCGGCGCAGCCGGGAGTGGCAGAAGCGTGCCGGCCCCATGCCGCGCTCGGCCTGTTCGCTAAAGCCGAGGCGGGCGACCGGCGCGCCGGCAAGGCGGCTTGGGCGCTGCTGTTCTACGCGTTGTGGCACCACCGCCACATCCTTCGCCGGTCGCCCGGCGCGGACGTGTTCGAGACTCTCGCCTCCTGAGTTTGGGAACCGCAGCATGCAAACCTTCACCACCGATGACGGGCAGTCCTTCACGTCGCCGTCACCGGAACCGGACCGCCGTTGGTGCTACTGCACGAATGGGCCTCCAACTTCCGGGTATGGACGCCGCTGCTGAAGGACCTTGAAGCGTCGTTCACCGTCTACCGCTGGGATGCCCGCGGCCACGGCGGTCATGCCGTCGATGGCTTTGATGCGACGACCGTGGCGCGCATGGCCGAAGACCTCCGCTTGATGCTGGACCACTTCGGCCTCGAGCGGCCCGCTCTCGTCGCCCACTCGATGGGCGCGCTGACCGCCTGGGAGTATATCGGCCGCCACGGCTGCGTTCGAATTTCCAGGTTTTGCATCATCGACCAGTCGCCGCGGCTCATCACCGACGACGAATGGCGGTTCGGGATCTACTACGACTGGCCGCCGGAGCGCGACCGGCACTTCGTCGCCGAGCTTCGGCGGGATTTCGTGGAGACAGTGATGAAACTGGTCGCCCACGGCCGCAACCGTAACGCGCGCCGCCGCTATGAAGATCCGGAAGACGGGCTATGGCGGCTCCGCGCCTACCTGATGACCGTCAATCCCGAGCCGCTGATCAGCATTTGGGAAAGCCTGACCCTCGCTGATTATCGGCCGGTGCTGGACCGCATCGACGTGCCGACCCTGCTCGTCTACGGCTCCGAAAGCAACTTCTACGGCGTCGAGACCGGGGAGTATGTCAGGAGCCGCATTCCCGACGCCGAATTCATCGTCTACCAGGGCGCAGACCACTCGCCTCACATCGCCGACCCCCGCCGCTTCACTGCCGACCTCGGGCGCTTCCTCTCCCAAGCCTGACGGGCTCACGTCTTCGGCACTCGGCGGCGGAACGTGGCGACGCGGTATAGATACCAGAGGACGAGCACCGCGATGACGATGTTCGACACGGGACCAATCCAACCGGCGACCTTCTGATACTGGTCTTCAAGGAGGTAGCCGGCTACCGCCAGGATGGAGGACCACAGGACCGTTCCCAACGCGGACCATATCAGGAAGCCGCCGAGACGCATGCGCGCGATACCCGCGGGCACCGAGATGAGCGTGCGGACGCCGGGGATGAGGCGGCCGAAGAATACGGCCCTGCCGCCATGGATGTTGAACCACGCGCAAGCGGTGTCGATGTCCTGCGGCGTCAACGTCAACCAGCGGCCGTGCCGTACCGTGAAGCGCGTCAAGTTCTCGCTGCCGATCCACCGACCGACGAAATACCAGAACAGGGCGCCCAGCAAAGAGCCGACAGAACCGGCAAGAATGACCAGGAACAGGTTCATCTTACCGGATGCCGCGCTGAACCCCGACAACGGCATGATCAACTCGGAAGGAATCGGAGGGAACAGGTTCTCGCCGAACATCAGCAACGCGACACCGACGTAGCCGCCGTCGCGCACCTGATCGATGATCCAGTCGAACATGGTGTCTCCCTTGCGAGGTCGAAGGATGCGACGCATCCCGGGATCGGCGAGATAGACTCCGGCTCGTGTACCGGTGCCATCCGGCAACGGACCAGCTCGACGGGAGTTCCAGAAGTTCAGGTCGTGAGCGTCGTCGCTGTTCGTGGTTGCATGCGCCTGGTCAGGACGCACCGGTGCTTCGTCCGACCACTCTTTCCCCTAGCGATCAGGGGTGTTATGTAAGGCGCTGGAAGGGGGAGCAACACCCATGGCAGTGAACGCGCAAGCCGTTATCGACGCAATGATCCGCGCCCTGGAGGAGCCGCCGCAACGGGCGCGCAGCCTCCGCAAGCCGGTCATCACCATTTCTCGGACCATCGCATCGCGGGGCACCGACGTGGCGCACGCCGTGGCCGATCGGCTCGATCTGGAGTGCTACGACCGCGAGATCCTGGACGGCATCGCCGCGGAAGCCAACGTCAGCAGGAACTTGATCCAGGCGCTGACCGAGAAGCTGGATGCGGTCGACACCTGGATCTATTCGGCCGTGTTCGGCAAGCATCTGACGCGGGACCAGTATCTCAAGTTCCTGACCACCATCATCCGCGGCCTCTACCACACCGGCGGCGTCATCGTCGGGCGCGGGGGCCACCTGGTCTTGGCCGGTCGTGATGTGCTGAGGGTGCGCATCGTCGGCTCTATCGAGGCCTGTGCGTCACGGCTCGCGGAGGAACGGGGCATCAGCTACACGGACGCGAAGCGCGAGGTGCAGAACGCCAACAAACGCCGCGAGAAGTTCATCTGGGAGCTGTTCCATGCCCGCTACGACGATGCTACGACCTTCGACATCGTCATCAACACCGACAACTTCCGTCATCTCGACGACATCGTCGAGATCGTCCTCGCGGCCGTGCGCGCGCGCGGCTTCGACCGCCACCTGCGCGATGCAGCGATGGAGGCCGGTCGACTGCCCTGATCAACCTTCGCCGACCTTGAGAGCGTCGATGAAGGCGCTCTGCGGAATTTCGACCTTGCCGAACTGACGCATCCGCTTCTTGCCGGCCTTCTGCTTTTCCAAGAGCTTGCGCTTGCGGGTGATGTCGCCGCCGTAGCATTTGGCGGTGACGTCCTTGCGGAACGCGCTGATCGTCTCGCGGGCTACGACCTGACCGCCGATCGCCGCCTGCAGCGGAATCTTGAACATGTGGCGCGGGATCAGATCCTTCAGGCGCTGACAGATGGCGCGGCCGCGATACGTGGCCTGATCGCGATGACAGATGAACGACAGCGCGTCCACCGGCTCGCCGTTCACCAGAATCGCCACCTTGGCGAGGTCGCCCGTCGCGAAGCCGTCCATGTCGTAGTCAAAGCTGGCGTAGCCGCGGGACAGCGACTTGAGGCGGTCGTAGAAATCGAACACCACCTCGTTGAGCGGCAGGCGATAGACCGCCATCGCCCGGCTGCCGGCGTAGGTGAGCTCGATCTGTTCGCCGCGCCGCTCGGTGCACAACTGCAGGACTGCGCCGAGGTAGTCGTTCGGCACCAGAATGGTGGCGCGGATCCACGGTTCCGCCATCGCCTCGATCTTCACCGGGTCGGGCATGTCGGCCGGGTTGTGCAGTTCGACCTCGCTGCCGTCGGTGAGGACGACACGGTAGACGACGCTCGGCGCAGTGCCGATCAGGTCGAGATTGAACTCCCGCTGCAGCCGTTCGAGAATCACCTCCATGTGAAGGAGGCCGAGAAAGCCGCACCGGAAACCGGAGCCGAGCGCCGCCGAGGTCTCCGCCTCGTAGTGGAAGCTCGAATCGTTCAGCCTGAGGCGGCCGAGGGATTCGCGGAGCGCGTCGAAGTCGGCGGCGTCGACCGGATAGAGCCCGCACCACACCACCGGCACCGACGGCTTGAAGCCGGGCAGCGCCGCCGTGGCCGGAGAGCGGTCGTCGGTGATGGTGTCGCCCACATCTGTGTCGGCTACCGCCTTGATGCCGGCGGTGATGAAGCCGATCTCGCCAGGCCCGAGTTCCTCCACATGGGTGGGCTTAGGCGTGAAGGTGCCGACCTGCTCGACCTGATGCACGGCTCCGGTCGACATCATGCGGATGCGCATTCCGCGGCGGAGCCGCCCGTCCTTGATGCGCACCAGAATCATGACCCCGAGGTAAGGGTCATACCAGCTGTCGACCAGCAGCGCCGTGAGAAACGCCCTGGCGTCACCGACCGGCGGCGGGACCCGCCTGACCAGAGCCTGGAGCAGTTCCGGAATGCCGACGCCGGTCTTCGCCGAGACCGCCACCGCCTCGGATGCGTCGAGGCCGATCACGTCCTCCACCTGGGTGCGGATGCGATCCGGCTCCGCCGCCGGCAGATCGATCTTGTTGAGGGCTACGATGATCTCGTGGCCGGCGTCGATGGCCAGATAGACGTTGGCGAGGGTCTGCGCCTCGACTCCTTGCGTCGCGTCGACGACGAGCAGCGATCCCTCGCACGCCGCCAAGCTGCGGCTCACCTCGTACGAGAAATCCACATGGCCGGGGGTGTCGACCAGATTGAGAACATACGGCTCGCCGCCGTCGGCGGCGGTGTAGGTGAGACGCACGGTCTGCGCCTTGATGGTGATGCCGCGCTCGCGCTCGATCTCCATGTTGTCCAGCACCTGCTCCCGCATCTCGCGGTTGGTGAGCCCGCCGCAGTGCTGGATTAAACGATCGGCGAGGGTCGACTTGCCATGGTCGATGTGGGCGACGATGGCGAAATTGCGGATGCGGGAGAGGTCGGTCATGCCCGCGCTTCTATCACCACCGAGCCGAAACTTCCACTGCCGGGCACTGAAAGGGAGGAGGGAAGGTCCGGTCAGTCGCAACGGGACGAGACGAGACGAGGCTGTTAGGCTCGCGAGCCCCGGTCGTCCAGCCACTCGTAGATTTCCGGCTGGCCCTCACCGCAACCGCAGCAACCGCCGCAGGCCTCGCTGTCGAGACGCCGGACACGGCCCTTGTGCACCCATACTTCGAGCATGCCACGGGCTGCGTCGGGGGAGACCCCGAAACGGTTGACGACGTCTGCGAGAGGGGCCCGGCGGCGTTTGCTGAGATAGCCTTTCAGTTCCGAAAGTATCATCGCACCACTACTCCGCTGCTGCGGCGACCGCGTGGCGCGGAGGCCGCGCGCCGAGATAGCGCAGCGTCGCCAGCGCCGCACAAAAAACCAGCACGATCGCCAGGATCCACGCCGACGAAAAAGCTGGGTGGCGGCCGAAGGTACCGATCTGATAGGCGGCGACCGCAGCGCCGTAGGCGAGCCCCGTCGTCCACAGCACTGCAAATGTCGTCCAGGCGCCGCCAGTTTCGCGGTAGATGGCGGCGACGGCGGCGACGCACGGCATGTACAAGAGCACGGCCAGAAGATAAGCGAATGCGCCGATGGTCCCGTCGAAACGGCTGGCCATGGCGCCGAAGGTGCCGGCCGCCACCGCCTGTTCGGCCGCGGCGACGTCCGTCGTCGAAGTATCGCCGATGCCGAGGCCGAGCGGGTCGGCGAAGCTGTCGACCATGGCGGCGAGGTTGGCGGGGATCGATGCGAATGCCGCGGCGATGTTGTCGCGGATGCCGGGCGCGGATTCTTCGCCGCCGGCCTCGTCATCCGCCAGCGCCGAGTAGAGGGCGTCGAGGGTGCCGACCACCGCCTCCTTGGCGAAGATGCCGGTGAACAGGCCCACCGTCGCCGGCCAGTTGTCCTGCTCGATGCCCATTGGTGCGAACGCCGGCGTGACCGATTTGCCGATCGCGGCGAGGACCGAACGGTCGGTGTTTTCGTTGCCGAACGAGCCGTCGGTGCCGAGGGAATTGAAAAAGCTGAGGACGACGACCACGGCGACGATCGTCTTTCCGGCGCGAAACAGGAAGGTCTTCAACCGGTCCCAGGTCCGGAGCAACACGCCCTTGACGGTTGGCAGGTGGTAGGGCGGCAGTTCCATGACGAACGGCGACGTCTCGCCGCGCAAGAGGGTGGTCTTTAGCACTACGCCGGTCAACACCGCGAAGCCGATGCCGATGAGGTAGAGCGCAAACACCAGGTTCTGGCCGCCGACCGGGAAAAAAGCAGCGGCGAACAGGGCGTAGACCGGAAGCCTGGCGCCGCACGACATGAATGGCGCCATCATCACAGTCATCACCCGGTCGCGGCGGTTCTCCAGGGTGCGCGTCGCCATGATCGCCGGCACGTTGCAGCCGAAGCCGACGATCAGCGGGATGAACGATTTTCCTGGCAACCCGACGCCGCGCATGAAGCGGTCCATGACGAACGCGGCGCGCGCCATGTAGCCGGAGTCCTCAAGCACGGACAGGAACAGATAGAGGAAACCGACGACGGGAATGAAGGTCGCCACGGTTTGGATGCCGCCGCCGACGCCGCCGGCGAGGAGCGCGATCAGCCAATCCGGCGTACCGACGGAGGCCAGCGCCGCGCCGCCGCCATCCACGAGCAACGTTCCGACCAGAATGTCAAAGAAATCAATGAAGGCGCTGGCGAAATTGATGGTGAACATGAACATCAGATAGATGACGGCGAAGAAGATCGGGATGCCGAGCATACGATTGAGCACCACCCGGTCGATGCGATCTGACGTGGTGCGGCCGACGGCGCCGGTGCGGCGCACGCATTCCTGCATCACCGCATTCGCCAAGCCATAGCGGGCGTCTGCGATGAGAATGTCGACGTCCTCACCGGCGCGCGCCTCCAGCGCTTGTTGTTCATGCGTGAAGGTGGCGTGGGCGTCCGGGCCGAGCAGGCGCTGGACGATCTCGTCGCCCTCGATGGCCTTGATGGCGAGCCATCGGGGATTCAGCCGGCGCGCTGCCGCGGCGTCGGCGACGACGGGGATGATGTTGGCGATGGCCTCCTCGATTTCGTCGGTGTAGGCCAGCTCCACCGCCGAGACGCGCCGTTGCCGCGCCGCAGCATTGATGGCGCGCCGGAGGTCCTGGACGCCTTCACCGCGGGCCGCCACCACGGGCACCACCGGGCAGCCGAGGCGCTTCTCCAACTTGGCGACGTCGATGCGGATCCCCCGGTCCCGCGCCACGTCCATCATGTTGAGCGCGACGACGACCGGGACGCGCATCTCCAGAATCTGGGTGGTGAGGTAGAAATTGCGCTCGAGGTTGGAGGCGTCGACGATGTTGACGATCAGGTCGGCTTCGCCCGACAGGATGTAGTCGCGGGCGATACGCTCATCCAGCGATGTCAGCGACGTCACGCCAAGCGAATAGACGCCCGGCAGATCGACGACTTGCATGTCGGCATTGTCGCTGCGGTAGTGGCCGGTCTTGCGCTCGACGGTCACGCCCGGCCAGTTGCCGACCCGCTGCCTCGCGCCGGTCAGCTCGTTGAACAATGTGGTCTTGCCGCAGTTGGGGTTGCCAACCACGCCAATGGTGAAGGTACTCATGTCGCCAGCTTTTCAATGGACAGCATCCCAGCTTCGTCCTTGCGCAAGCTCATGGCGTAGCCGCGAACGCTGATCTCGACCGGATCGCCCAAAGGCGCCAGCCGGGTCACCGTGAACTCGGTCCCCGGCGTCAATCCCATGGCGAGGAGTCGCTGGCGGTAGGCGCGTTCTCCCTTGCCCAGTCCGAGGACGCGGCCTCGCTCTCCGACCGTCAGGTCGCCGATGCGCATCAGGCCTCTGAAGGAGCATCGACAGGCGTCACCAGAATACGGTGCGCCATGCCGGCACCCAAAGCCATGCGCGCTTCGCCACGGGCGACAACCAGCGGCGCGCCCGACATGCCCCCCGATCTGCCCCCCGACATGCGTTGCACGACGGTGATGTCGCTGCCGAGCGGCAACCCCATGTCACTGAGACGCCCGGTCAGCCCCCGCCCGGCCTCGACGGCGACGATGCGGACCCGCTCTCCCTCGCCGGCGACTGCCAACGGAAAGCGCTGGGATCCTGCGGAGCGACCTTCAGCTATAAGATTTGGCTTAGGCGACATGAACATTGCCCCATCAAAGCGGACATTCCGGCCCTGGTCAAGATGAAAATGAGAACCATTCTCAACAACTACCACTGGAATCATAAGGTGTTCCAGCGCGAAATCAAGGGCCGCGGGCGGTGAAAGGAAGACGATGGCAGATGACAGCCACCTGCATCCGCGGCTGCGCCGTGACGCGGCGCGGGCGGCGTGCTGCCGAAATACGCAACCCTGCGGCGAAAATCATGCCGCGTATCTGCGGTTTAAGTGAACGTGGCTGCCATCAAGAGCGCCGTCGGGACGAGTTTGGTCATCTCCGCACAGCGGCCGTCATCTCTCGGCGGCGTCCCTTGCGGCCCAGTACTCCGGCGGAATATCGCGGATGGAGACGATGCCCACCAAGGTGCCGTCGCGCATCACTGGCAGGTGACGGAACCCGCCGGCCAGCATCAGCTCGAGGGCGTGGCCGATGTCGTCGGTGACGCCGATGGTTTTCGGATTGGGCGTCATGACATCGCCGAGGCGGGTGGTATCCGCATCCACTTCATTGGCGATAATGCGGTTCATCAAATCACGCTCGGTGAATATGCCCTTGAGCTTCCCCGCCTCAGTGATCGGAACCGCACCGATCCGGTGCTTCGCCATGACCTTCGTTGCGGCACGCACGGTAGTCTCCGGCGTCAGCGTCACGATGTTCTGGCGACCGACGATGTCACATATTGACTGCCCGACCATGGAGCGCCTTTTCTCTATCATCAAGTGAATGGAAGTTCGCACAGGGGCGATGTTATCGGCTCGGACTACCGGCTACGCCTTTTACTTTGCCTAAAGGAACGGCCGGGGCCGGATGAGCCAATCCGGCCCCGGCCGGATGCCGTTATTGCGGCTTGGGCTGCTCGCCCTGCATCTCCTGCTTGGTCTCTTCACCGGCCTGTTCAGCGTCCTGACCGGCCTCCTCCATCTTCTGCTCGACTTCCTGGGCGGCGTCCTTGGTCTCCTGCGTGGCCTCCTGCGCGGCGTCCTTGGTCTCCTGCGCTGCGTCCTGGGCGGCGTCCTGGGTCTGCTCCGCGGCGTTGTCGATGTTCTCGCCCGCCTTCTCCGCCGGGCCCTCCTCTTCACAGCCGGCGACGAGGCCGAGCCCGGCTACAAGCGCCAACGCTCCAAAAGTAGTCTTCAGACGAGTCATTGTCGGTCTCCCGGATGGTTGAAGTTGACATCATGCGCAGCGTTTGCACTGCAGCATGGGTAGCCCCGCCCCGGCGATCACGCAACGCGAAAAACGACGGCACCACGGGATGTCGGAACCGTGTGGCAGAACTGTCACCGGTAACGCGGGTCACTGCGCCACAGTTCCGCTTGACGCCTTTGTTCCGCAATAGTTCTTGACGGACGTGCCTTCGCCGACGACACTGCGGATGCTATCGGCAATCGACAATGTTGGGAACATGCTGCGATCGCTCCTCCAGTTTGCCCTTTCGGTGTTGACTGTCGCGGTCGGCTTGGGCTTCGTCGGCGGCGGATCCAGTGCGTTGGCGGCGAGCGAGGTGGCGACGGAGCAGGTCCGGGCGTCGCTGATCACCGAGACGGAGCGTGTGCGGCCCGGCGGCACGGCGTGGGTGGCGCTCCGCTTCGACATTGCCCCCGGCTGGCACACGTACTGGCGCAATCCCGGCGATTCCGGTGAGCCGACGCGGATCGATTGGCGCCTTCCCGACGGCGTGCGTGCCGGCGACATCCAGTGGCCGTATCCACAAGCGATCCCCTATGGCCCACTGATCAACTTCGGCTACGAAGGCCGAGTCCTGCATCTGGTGGCCATCACCGTGCCGGACACGTGGCAGGCCGGGACGCCCGTGCCTCTGGTGGCTGAAGCTACGTGGCTAGTGTGCGCCGAGATCTGTATTCCGCAGTCGGCGACACTGGAAACGACGCTGACGACAGAGCCCTCGACGCGTTCCGACGTTGGCGCCGTTGAGGATTTTGCCGAAACCCGCCAGCGCCTGCCGCTCCCAAGCCCGTGGCCGGCCAGGTTCGGCGCCGACGGCGAAAACATCCGCATCGCGATCGACACCGGCGCGGTCGGCGCCAACGTCATCCATGCCCAGTTTTTCCCGTTCGAATGGGGCATTGTCGAGCCGACGATCCCTCCGGTCTTCGCTTTCGATGACGGCCGCCTGTCGCTCACCGCCAGGCGCGGCGAGCGCATCGCCGACGCGTCTGTCGTGGAGGGCGTTCTTGTCGTGACCGAGCGGTCCGGGGGCGCGACCTTGACCCGGGCGCTGGAGTTGGCGGCGGAGCCAACCCTGGCCGGCGGCCTCCGGGGCGCCGCGACCGCATCGTCCGATAGGTCGAGCCTGGCGGCCACCACGGGTGCGGGGACGCCTGGATTGACGACGATGATCGCCTTTGCCGTCCTCGGCGGGATGATCCTTAATCTGATGCCGTGCGTGTTCCCGGTGCTGTCCATGAAGGCGATGGGCCTGATTCGCCACGCCTCGGCATCGGCGCGACAACGGCGGCTGAGCGGCCTCGCCTACACGGCCGGTGTCCTTTCGTTCATGGGGCTGGTGGCGGGGCTGCTGATCGCGCTGCGCGCCGGGGGCGAGCAACTCGGCTGGGGCTTCCAGTTGCAGTCGCCCGTCTTCGTCGGCGTCATGGCGGTGGTCCTGTTCGTGCTCGGGCTCAATCTCTCTGGCGTGTTCGAGATCGGCGCGGGCATAATGGGGCGGGGTGCCGGCGCTGCGTCGCGTTCCGGAACTGTCGGGTCGTTCTTCACCGGCAGCCTCGCCGCCATGGTGGCGACTCCGTGCACGGCGCCGTTCATGGGCACGGCGATCGGCTACGCGCTGACCCGCCCGTGGCCGATCGCGCTCGCCGTGATGCTCGCGCTCGGCTTCGGCCTGGCGCTGCCGTATCTGCTCCTGACCCTGATGCCGGGTCTGGGGCGATGGCTGCCGCGGCCGGGACCGTGGATGGAGCGGTTCAAGCAGTTGCTCGCCTTCCCGCTCTACGCCTCGGCGGCGTGGCTGGTGTGGGTGTTGTCGCTACAGGCCGGCCCCGATGGCGTGCTTGCGACGCTCGCCGCCCTCGTGCTCGTCGCATTCGCCGTGTGGCTGCACCGATCGATCGGTGGCGCAGAGGGCGCACCAGGCGTTGTCGGCAAGACGGCGGTGGCCGCGATCGCGGTCGTCGCTCTCGCCCTGGTGGCGTCGCTGCGCGCCGTCGAACCGTCGATGCCGGCATCAGGTCCGACCGCGGCCGAAACGGCCGGCCTGGCGGCCGAGCCGTATTCGAGCCGGCGCCTCGCCGAATTGCGCGACGCGGATCGGCCCGTATTCGTCAACATCACCGCCGCTTGGTGCATCACCTGCAAGCTCAACGAGCGCGTCGCGCTGTCGTCGGAGCGTGTCGCGCGCCTGTTTCGAGAGGAGGGCGTGATCTACCTGAAGGGCGACTGGACCAATCGCGATCCCGAGATCACGCGCTTCCTCGCCGCCTTCGGCCGCAGCGGCGTGCCCTTGTACCTGCTCTACGGCGCAGGCGACGATCAGCCGCATATTCTCCCCCAATTGCTGACCGAGTCGATGGTCGTCGATGCAATTGACGCCGCCGTCTCACCCGCAACCGGCCCCACGACAGCGAGGAGGGAGAAATAATGCGCAAAACCCGGCTCTCCAGTGGCCTCCTTGCAAGGCGCACTTGCGTCCTTGTTCTTGCAGTTGCCGTCGGTTTGGCGACGGCCGCCGGTCCCTCCGCGGCGAGGGCGGTGCCGACGGTGGGCGCACCGGCGCCGGCGTTTTCCGCGACCGACAGCAACGGCAATGATCATGCATTGGCGGACTACCGCGGGCGCGTGGTCGTCCTGGAATGGACCAACCATGACTGCCCGTATGTCGGCAAGCACTACGGCGCCGGCAACATGCAGGCGCTGCAGAAGCGGGCGACAGCGGACGGCATCGTGTGGCTGTCGGTTATCTCGTCGGCGCCGGGCACGCAGGGACATGTTTCCGGCGTCGAGGCCAACCGATTGACGGAGAGCCGCGGCGCTGCGCCGACAGCGATTCTGCTCGACCCGGATGGCACCGTCGGCCGCGCCTACGACGCGCGAACGACGCCGCACATGTATGTCGTCGACGCCGACGGGACCCTGGTCTACATGGGCGGCATCGATGACCGTCCGACCACCAGGCAAGCCGACATTCCCGGCGCCACCAACTACGTGACCACTGCACTCTCCGACTTGGCGGCGGACCGCGACGTGCAGGTGCCGACCAGCCGCCCCTACGGCTGCTCCGTCAAGTACAAGTGAACCGCGGCCGGCTATTGCGTCGATGCCTAATCGCGAGCGGGGTCGAAGACACTGCGCGGCAGCCCGGAACTTCCGCATCCGGCGTCGCCTTGATTGCGGCGTCGGCTGTGCCTCATCGCGTTGGCGCGTTGTTGGACCGCTGATCGCCATCGCGAGCATAGTTGGGCGAGCCTTTGTTGAGGGGACGCGTAGTAATCCGGCACCGTGACGCGTTGGACGCCGCAGGAGCGGGCGGCGCGCCGTGCTTGGTGCCATGATATCATTGCCCATGGTTTTGCCGGCACGCTACAGTCGGTTCATCGCCGTTCGTCAACTCAATCGAAGACAGCCGAGGCCATCTCCATGTTTCTCCCCGATCTTCTGAAAGGCAAGCGCATCCTGATCACCGGCGGCGGCTCCGGTCTCGGCAAGAGCACCGCCGGGCGGTTGCTGGAGTTGGGGGCGGAGGTCGTGATCTGCGGCCGGCGGGTGCCGGTGCTCGAGGAGACGACCGCCGAATTGGCCGCGGCGACCGGCGGCCGGATCAGCTGGAAGGGGTTGGACATCCGTGATCCGGAGGCGGTCGAGGCGACGGTCGCGGAGATCTGGAGCGAAGCGCCGCTCGACGGCCTGGTCAACAACGCCGCCGGCAACTTCCTGGCGCGGACCGAGGATCTGTCGCATCGGGCCGTCGACGCCATCGTCGCTATCGTGCTGCACGGCGCCGCCTACATGACGCTGGCCTGCGGCCGCCGGTGGATCGCCGAGGGCCGGCCCGGCAACGTGTTGTCGATTGTCACCACCTACGCCTGGACCGGCTCCGCCTATGTGGTGCCGTCGGCGATGGGCAAGGCGGGCGTACTGGCGATGACCCGGTCGCTGGCGGTGGAGTGGGGGCCGAAGGGCATTCGCCTCAACGCCATCGCCCCCGGCCCGTTCCCGACCGAAGGCGCGTGGGAGCGCCTGGTGCCAAACAAGGAGATGGCGGAGACCTTCGAGACGCGCAACGCCCTGGGCCGCCCCGGCCGCCACGAGGAACTCAGCAACCTGGTGGCCTACCTGATGGCTGATCAGTCGGCGTACGTGACCGGCGAAGTGGTGACCATCGACGGCGGCGAGTGGCTGGCCGGCGCCGGCCAGTTCAACTTCGCCCGCGCCCTCACCGACGCCGACTGGGCGAAGATGGCAAGCCGCAGGCGCTAAGGCAGCTTCTCGCGCCGGAACGCAGCCAAGCGGCCGACAACTCCGGACCTGCGCAGCCGTCGCTTATCGCCGGCCGATGAAGGCTCCGGCACTTAATCACCGCTCCCGCAATTTGCATATCCACTTCAATGGCGTTTTTTCCCGCCCTACGCACTATCATCGCCGGCCCGGCCACCGGTGCGGCGCGGTTGTGACTTTACAGTATCGGTGGCGGGTCCCATATCCGGCACGGGGCAAGCATGCTGAAGCGCCGGTGCGAACGGGCGGTCGCTGAGGCGCGTCAGGAAAGGGCTCCCAGCGTATGCTGCAAAGGCTGTCCTCAGCCGTCGTTCTCGCCATTGTTGTTATTGCCGCCGCCGGCGTGGCCGCTCAGGAGAATGGCGGCCTTGAAGACGCGCCGACGCCAGTGGTGGTGGCGCCGGTGCGTTCGGAGCAGGTCGTCGATCGGGTGGAAGCGCTCGGCACGACGCGCGCCAACGAGAGCGTCACAATTACCGCCAACGTGACCGAGAAGATCGCCGAGATCCATTTCCAGGACGGTCAGCACGTTGCGAAAGGCGATGTGCTGGTGGTGCTGGACAAAGCGGAGGAGGACGCCGAACTTCAGGCGGCACTTGCGATCCTCGACGAGAAGCGGCTGGCCTACGAGCGCTCGCTGCAGTTGGAGAAGCGGCAGTTCACGGCAACGGCGCAACTCGATGAGCGCCGCGCTGCGCTGCGCGAGGCTGAAGCGCGCATCACGGCGCTTGAGGCCAGGGTCGACGACCGTGTCATCCGGGCGCCATTCAGCGGCGTCATCGGGCTTCGCACCGTTAGCGTCGGGACGCTGGTCGAGCCCGGCGACGTCATCACCACCCTCGACGACCTCAGCGTTATCAAGCTGGATTTCTCGGTCCCGTCGGCCTACCTGCGAGCGCTCGCTCCCGGCCTCGGCGTTGTCGCCACGTCGGCCCCGTTCGGCGATCAGCGTTTCGAGGGTGAGGTCGAGGGCATCGACACCCGCATCGACCCGGTGACGCGCTCGATCGTGGTGCGGGCCATGTTGCCGAACCCGAACAGCCTGCTTAAGCCCGGCCTGCTGATGACTGTCGAGCTGCTCAAGGACCCGCGGCAGGCGATGTTCATCCCCGAGGAGGCGCTGATCCCACGCAGGGCGAGCAACCAGGTGCTGGTGGTCGACGAGGCAGCGGAGAACACCGTGGTTAGCCGCGATGTCACCATTGGCGTCCGCCGGCCTGGCCGGGTCGAGATCGTCGACGGACTCAGGGAAGGCGACAAGGTGATCACCCGCGGCACCCTCCAGGTGCGGCCGGGGCAGCGCGTCTCCATCCTCGCGGTAGACGAGGGCGACACGCCGCTGCCCCAGTTGCTGCGCGGCCCAGAGGCCGCTGCCGGGGACGGCGCCTCGTGATCGTCTCCGACGTCTCGGTCAAGCGGCCGGTCTTCGCCTCCGTCATCAGTCTATTGCTGATCGCCTTCGGTCTGGTCGCGTTCGACCGGCTGCCGCTCCGGGAGTACCCGGATATCGACCCGCCGGTCGTTTCCATCAGCACGTCGTACCCCGGCGCCGCCGCCAACGTGGTCGAAACCCGCATCACCGAGGTCATCGAGGATCGCATTTCCGGCATTCAGGGCATCAAGTTCATCAATTCGACAAGCGAGGACGGGCGGTCGCGGATCACCATCGAATTCGATGTCGGCCGCGACGTGGATGCGGCCGCTAACGACATTCGGGACCGCGTCGCCGGCGTGCTTGACGACCTGCCGGACGAGGCGGATCCGCCGGACATCCAGAAGGCCGACTCCAACGACGATGTCATCATGTGGCTCAACCTCGCCAGCGACCGCATGAACGTCCTGGAGCTCACCGACTACGCGCGCCGCTACCTGGTCGATCGCTTCTCGGCGCTCGACGGGGTGGCGCGGGTGCGGGTCGGCGGCGGCCTCAATTACGCCATGCGCATTTGGCTGGATCGCACGGCGTTAGCTGCCCGCGGCCTCACCGTCGGCGATGTGGAGGACGCATTGCGCGCCGACAACGTCGAGCTCCCGGCGGGCAGCATCGAATCCCGGGAACGCCAACTCACGGTCCGCGTCCAGCGTACGTTTCGGACGCCGGAAGACTTTCAGCAACTGGTGCTGGGTCAAGGCGACGGCGGGTACCTCGTCCGCTTGGGCGATGTGGCGCGGGTCGAGCGCGGGGCGGTCGAGGACCGGACCTTTCTGCGCGGCAACGGCGTGCCGATGGTCGGCATCGGCATCATCAAGCAATCCCAGGCCAATACCCTCCAGGTCGCCCGCGACGCCCGCGGCGAGGCGGAGCGCCTCAACCAGATGCTGCCCGAAGGCATGCAAATCCGCCAGAGCTACGATACCAGCGTATTCATCCAGGGCGCGATCGACGAGGTCTACAAGACGCTGTTCATTGCCATAGCTGCCGTCGTCCTGGTGATCTTCCTGTTCCTCGGCAGTGTGCGGGCGATGCTGGTCCCGGCCGTCGCCGTGCCCGTGTCGCTGATCGCCACGTTTATCGTGCTCTACGGGCTCGGGTTCTCGATCAATCTCTTGACCCTCCTCGCCCTGGTGCTGGCCATCGGTCTGGTGGTCGATGACGCCATCGTCGTCCTCGAGAACATCCACCGCCGCATGGACGAGGGTGAAACGCCGCTGGTGGCCGCCTTCAATGGCGCCCGCCAGGTCGCGTTCGCCGTGGTAGCGACGACCCTGGTGCTGATCGCGGTGTTCGTGCCGATTGCGTTTCTGCAGGGCGACGTCGGACGCCTGTTCACCGAATTCGCGTTGACCATGGCGGCGGCGGTGGCGTTCTCCAGCATCGTCGCGCTCACTCTGTCGCCGATGCTGGCGTCGCAGATCCTTCGTCCCGGCGCCGATCCGTCGAAGATGAGCCGCGCCATCGAGCACATGACGGCCCGCGCGCAGCGGGCCTACCGGCGGGCGCTGTCGGTCGGTCTCCACCGCCCGATCATCATCGCCGGGCTTTATGCGCTGATCCTGGCCGGCGCCGGCTGGATGTTCATGCACATCCCGAGCGAGCATGCGCCGAAGGAGGATCGCGGCGCATTCTTCCTCATCGTCAGCGGGCCGGAGGGGGCGTCCTACGACTACATGGTCGAGTACATGGACGAGATCGAGCGTCGCCTGATGCCACTCGTGGAGAGCGGCGAGGTGAGCCGGATGCTGGTGCGGGCGCCGCGGCAGTTCGGTGACAACGTCCAGAACTTCAACGGCGGCATCGCCATTTTCGTGCTCGACGACTGGGGCAAGCGCCGCACCGGCGGCGCGATCATGGAGGACGTGCAGCGCCGTGTCGCCGACCTGCCCGGGATCCGCGCCTACACGGTCATGCGCCAGGGCTTCGGCGCCCGCATCCAGAAGCCGGTGCAGTTCGTGATCGGCGGCGGCACCTACGGAGAGCTGGCGGAATGGCGGGACATTCTGCTCGCCGAGATCGAGAAGGACAACCCCGGCCTCAAGGACATCGACTACGACTACAAGGAGACCAAGCCGCAGGTTCGCGTCGTCATCGACCGCGACAGCGCCGGCGACCTGGGCGTGACCATCGGCAACATCGGCCGGACCCTGGAAACCGTCCTCGGCTCCCGGCGGGTAACGACCTACATTGCCGATGGCGAGGAGTACGATGTTATTCTGGAGGGCGAGCGCGACGCCTATCGGACGCCCGCCAGCCTTGAACACATCTATGTCCGTTCCGAGCGCTCAGGGGCTCTGATTCCGCTCGCCAGCGTCGTGCGGCTGGAGGAGTTCGCCGACTCCCCGGCCCTCAACCGATACAACCGTGTGCGTGCCATCACCATCGAGGCCGGCCTCGTCGACGGCTACACCCTCGGCGAGGCGCTCGACTATCTGCAAGAACTGGTGCGCGAGCACTTGCCGGAGTCGGCGGTCATCGATTTCAAGGGCCAATCGCGGGACTACTACGACGCCGGCGGCTCGATCGCGTTCGTCTTCGTGCTGGGGCTGGTGGTCGTGTTTCTGGTTCTGGCCGCCCAGTTCGAGAGCTACGTGCACCCGTTCATCATCATGCTGTCGGTGCCGCTGGCCATGGCGGGGGCGTTGCTGGCGTTGCTCGTCACCGGCGGCACCATCAATCTGTTCAGCCAGATTGGACTCGTCATGCTGGTCGGCCTTGCCGCCAAGAACGGCATCCTCATCGTGGAGTTTGCCAATCAGCTCCGCGATCAGGGCGTCGGGTTTGACGACGCCCTGATGGAGGCCGCGGTGACCCGGCTGCGTCCCATCCTCATGACCGCCGTGACCACCGCCGTCGGCGCCATTCCGCTGATCCTCTCCACCGGCGCCGGCGCCGAGACGCGGGCCATGATCGGCACCGTGGTGTTCTCCGGCATCATCGTCGCCACGCTGTTCACGTTGTTCGTTGTGCCGGTCGCCTATCATGCGCTGGCAAGGCGCACCGGCTCGCCGGGCCACGTCGCCGCACGGCTGGAGAGGGAACTGGCCGCGGAAACCGAGCCTGAGCCCCTGCAACCTTCCTTGAGCGAACGCCGCTCCGCCGCAGAATAAAGCGGAGCCTGGGATCGTGCAGTTCCTCGATTGCCAGTTGCTGTTAATAAGCGGCGGCAGGGGCGCCGGCCATGACTTCCCCGGGAGCGGAGACAGTGGCCTGGATGACCAGGCTGCTTTGGGTGTTGCTGACCCGAATGAGCTCACCCATGGCGCCGTCCTGCAGCGCCCGGCCGCGGGCGGTGAGAATCATGCTTGGCGTCGACAGCACGATCGTCACCAACTGGCCCTTTTCTACCACCACCGGCGGATGTACGTCTGACGCTCGCACCGGCTGTCCAGCGCGCAACACCCGGCGTGGCGTCATCCCGACCAGATCGTTTGCGGCGAGGACGGTGGTCTTTTGCAGGGACTGGCTCGGCATGCGCACCCAGTCCACGTCCGCCGCCGCGATGATGTCGCCGCCGTCAATTTGCCGCCGCAACACCGGCACGTCGGCCATGGCGTTGAGGCGACCGCTGATGCGAACCCGGCGGTCGCGCTCATCGCCGCCGACCATTGTCAGCACCGCCGCGAAACGGCCGCGCCGCTGGTCGACGGTGAGATCCTCGATCACGGGCAGAGCGGCCGAGTCCACGGCCAGGTGCAGCCGGAACGACGTGTTCTGGATCTCCACCTGCAGGTTGTCGGTGTCGATCCCCTGTTCCGCTAGCGCTGCAATGACCAGATCCTCGACCTCATCGCGATCGACCACGGTGCTGTCGCGTTCCACGATCACGCGGGCGTTGCGCGACAGTGGACGCCATTCGAGCTTGTGGGCGCGCGCGGTGCGGTAAAGCCAGCGCGCATCGAAGATGGCGCGGCCGCCGGGCCTTGGCGCATAGGCCACTGGCGTCGGCGCTTGCTCGCCGGTATTGAGGAACAGATCGCCGAGACGGACAACCCGGTCGGAGACGACGACCACGTTCTCCGCCAGAACCGGCCGCAGGGTCGCGTCTGCGGCTTCGCCTGAGCCGGCGGCCAAAGCCGCATCCACCCCTGCAATCACCAACAGCGCCAGCATCAGCGCCCGTGCCGCGGTCTTAGCGAAGCGCATTGACGGATCCCATCATTTCGTCGGCTGCCTGGATCACCTTGGAGTTCATCTCGTAGGCGCGCTGCGCCGAGATCAGGTTGGTAATCTCCTCGACCGCGTTGACGTTGGAGGTTTCCAGGAAGCCCTGGAGAATTGCGCCGTAGCCGCTGGTGCTGGGCGTGCCCGTCGACGGCGCCCCCGAGGCCGCGCTTTCCAGCAACAGGTTGCTGCCGATCGCCTGCAGGCCGGCAGGATTTGGGAAATTCGCCGTTTGCAGTTGGCCGACGTTCTGCAGGTCGACTTGCCCGTCGATCTTGGCCAGCACCTCGCCGCTCTGGTTCACGGTGACGTCTACCGCGTCGTCCGGCACGGTGATGCCGGGCAGCACCACGTAGCCGTCGTGGGTCACGACCTCACCGTTGGCGTTGAGCTGGAACGTGCCGTCGCGGGTGTACGCGGTCTCGCCGGTGGGGGTGCGCACCTGGAAGAAGCCTTCACCCTGGATGGCGAGGTCGAAGGGGTTGTCGGTGGCGGTCAGGTTGCCCTGGGCGTGGATGCGGTAGACGGCGGCGAGCTTGACACCGAGGCCGATCTGCACCCCGGTCGGCACCACCGAGCCGTCATCCGCGGAGGTGGAGCCGACCCGGCGCATGTTCTGGTAGAGGAGGTCGTGGAACTCCGGCCGGCGGCGCATGAAACCGGTGGTGTTGATGTTGGCGAGGTTGTTGGACACCACCTCGACGTTGCGCTGCTGGGCGAGCATGCCCGAGGCGGCGATGTTCAATGCTTTCATGCGTCGATGTCCTTGTTCCTAGAACGGGGCTGCCGGCCCACGAGGCGACGATCGCGGCGTCTTACCGCGCGTATTCCTGAATCATTTTCTTGATGCGCTCGTCTTCGCTGTCGATCAGCTTGCGGGCGCGTTCGTAGGCGCGCTGCACCTCGATCATGCGGGTCATCTCGACCACGCCTTCGACGTTCGACCCCTCCAGCATGCCTTGCTGGATGTTGGGGCTCTCCATGTCCTCCGGCACGGCGTCGGCGGTCATCAGGCCGCCGGCGACCGCCTGCAGTTCCTGAGGATTGTCGAAGCGGACGATGCGCAGCCGACCGAGATCGCCGAACCGGGTCGAAACCGTGCCGTCGCGGCCGATGCCGATGTCGGTCTCGCTGCCATCGAAGACGATCACGGCGCCGGCGTCGGCCATCACCGGGTGGCCGTGCTCGGTGACCAACTGCCCGGTCTCGTCGATGCGGAAGCGGCCGTTCCGCGTGTAGAGGGGGCCATTCGGGCTCTCGACCACGAAGTAGCCGTCGCCCTGGATGGCGACGTCCAGCGGATTGCCGGTCTGCTGCATCGGGCCTTCGCTGGTGTCGCGCACCGTCGCCACGTCGCGGACGAATGCCAGCGTGTCGCCCAGGGCGCCGCGGTCGTCGCGGTTGTGCACCAGATACTCGGAGAACACCGGATGCTGCGCCTTGTAGCCCGTGGTGTTCATGTTGGCGATATTGTTGGCGGTGATGTCCATCTGGCGGCGCAGCACCCCCTGCCGTGACAGCGTAATGTAGATCGAGTTTTCCATGCTTCGGTCGGTTCCCGGTGACGACGACGCGGCCAGTGTTGCACGACCGGTTGTGCACGACCCGTGCCAGCCGCCGCTGCGGCCGTGATGCAGGAGTTTGGAAACCATGATGTCGCGAGGCCGGCCGCCACGATCGCCGCCGCCGGCAGCGCTTGCCCGGCAGATGTTGCCGGCAGGCCGCGCGCTGCCGGCCGCGGCAACGCGTTGTTAACCATGTCGCCCTACAGTCGCCCTATCTGATGGGTGGGCGTGCGGCGCTTACCGTCGCAAGGGCTGAGGACGCGGCATGGCAAGGATCGGTGCGGACAACGACGAGACGAACGCGGCCGGCGACGGCGACGACGCAGCCGACGACACTACTGCTCAGGCGGGTCGGAAAAAGAAGCGCCTCATCATGATTGCCGGGGCAGCGGCCCTGGTGGTTAGTGGCGTCGCCGGTGTCTGGGTGAGCGGCCTTGCGGATCCGATCATTGCTCTGATCACAGGGAGCGAGGCTCACGGCGACGCAACCGCCGCCGAGAATGCTGACGAAGCCGCGGTTCCGGTGTTCTACGCGCTCCCGCACTTCGTCGTGAACCTCAACACGCGAGGTTCCCGGCCGACGTACCTGAAGCTCCGCGCCGAACTCGAGTTGACCTCGGCGGAGGACATCCCGTACGTCGAGCAGCGCTTGCCGCGGATCACCGACAGCTTTCAGGTCTACCTCCGCGAACTGCGTCTCGAAGACATCCAGGGTTCGGCGGGCACCTACCGGATCCGCGAGGAGCTTTTGCGTCGGGTAAGCGCGGCGGTGGCGCCGACGCGGGTCAACGACGTGCTGTTCGCCGAGATGTTCGTTCACTAATGCGAAGATCCGCTCCAACGGCTCAATCGCGTGGACCAGATGTGCAAAAAAACAGACAGTTTCGTGAAGCGACGGCGGCTGTTTTGAATGCGCCGCTGCACGACCTGAACACGGTCGAGGGAAGACGAGCACGATGACAGGACCCGAAGACGAACCGGATCAGGACGCGCTCGCCGTGGAATGGGAGCGCTCCGTCGGCGGCGACAACGGAAACGCCGACAGCCTCGCCGACGATTGGGAGGGGAGCCTGAACGAGAGCGGAGATCACTCCGAAGGCAACAGCGCCCGCGTCCTTAATCAGGACGAAATCGACAGCCTCCTCGGCTTCGACGATTCGAGCGCCCGCGCGAGCGAGGGCGGCATCGAGGCAATCCTCAACAGCGCCCTCGTGTCGTACGAACGCCTGCCGATGCTGGAGGTGGTGTTCGACCGCTTGGTGCGCCTGCTGTCCACCAGCCTCCGCAACTTCACCTCCGACAATGTCGAGGTGTCGCTGGACAGCATCGCTTCGCTTCGTTTCAGCGAATACCTCAACTCGATCCCGCTGCCGGCGATGCTGGGGGTTATCAAGGCCCAGGAGTGGGACAACTACGGCCTGATCACCGTGGATTCTTCGTTGATCTACTCGATCGTCGACGTGTT
Source organism: Rhodospirillales bacterium (assembly GCA_016710335.1). Classification (NCBI taxonomy): domain Bacteria; kingdom Pseudomonadati; phylum Pseudomonadota; class Alphaproteobacteria; order Rhodospirillales; species Rhodospirillales bacterium. Next base: position 84,251 of record JADJXQ010000007.1, on the reverse strand, counting down.
GCTGGGCGGCCGCCGAGGGACGGCGGCGATGCGGGTCGAGGGCCGCCCGTACACGACCATCGAGCGCAATCTGGTCGAACGCTTGCTGGACGTGATGCTCACCGACTTGAGCGCAGCGTTCGAGCCGATCAGCCAAGTGACCTTCCATTTCGAGCGGTTGGAGACCAACCCCCGGTTCGCCGCCATCTCGCGCCCGTCGAACGCCGCTATCGTGGCGCGGCTCCGTGTCGACATGGAGGATCGCGGTGGCCGGGTCGAGCTTCTGCTCCCCTACGCCACCCTGGAGCCGATCCGCGAGCTGCTGCTGCAGCAGTTCATGGGCGAGAAGTTCGGCCGGGACAGCATATGGGAAGCGCATCTGGCGGAAGAGCTTCTCCGGACCGAGATGGAACTCATCGCCGTCATGGACGAGAAGACCATCCGCCTCAGGGACGTCTTCGATCTGCAGGTCGGCAATCGGCTGATGTTCAACGCCGCACCGAATTCGCTGGTGCGCATGCGGTGCGGCAACGTGCCGCTGTTCACCGGGCGGATGGGGCGCAAGGCCGGCCACATCGCGGTTCAGGTGGAAGATCCGATCAATCGCAAGCAGAGAGGATAAATCCGTGACCTTGGCTCTCGCTCTTGATCTGGCTTTGGCCGTGCTCCTCGCGGTAACCATCACCTATGCGGCGCTGCTCAATCGCAAGCTTGCCCTGCTGCGGCGTGAGCGGCAGCAGTTGGACGGTGCTGCCGGCGGGCTCCAGGAAACGCTGGGCCGTGCCGATCACGTCATCGGCAACCTCAAGGAGGCGATGGACGGCCTGCACGCCTGCATGGAGCAGTCGCGGGCCCTCGGCGACGATCTCCGTTTCCTCGTCGAGCGGGGAGGAGCGGTCGCCGACGGTCTCGAACAACGTCTGAGGCAGGCGGTCCAAGCGTCTGCGGGACCGGCTCCAGATCAAGCGGCAGGCCACCAACATGAACGCCAAACCGGAGCCGCGTGCGCCGAGTTCTGAAACTGAGCCGTATTCGGATGCCGAACGCGAGTTGCTCAAGGCCCTCGGCGCGGCGCGATGATCTGGCTCAGGCCACGGTCCATGCGCACCATGATCGGCAGGTTCCGTCTGCTCCCGGTTGTCATCGTGTTCGCCTCTCTGAGCCTTGCGGTAAAGGTCGACCTTGCATGGACTGAGGCGCGCGGTCTTGTGACCGGCTCGATCACCGTCGCCGATGCACAGGCTCGGGAGGCCGCGACCAGCGGCGCTGCGCCCCGCGTCCCGGCGCCGACAGAGCCGCCGCCGGCCGTTTCCGAACATGAATCGGACCCAGCAAACGCGCAGCCGGTGTTCAGCGCCAGCGAGGTTGAGGTCCTGCAACAGCTTGCCGAGCGCCGGAATGCCCTTGACGCGCGCGAACGCAAAGTCGTCGAAATGGAGGCGCTCCTGCAGGCTGCCGAGGCGGGGATCGACCGCAAGCTCACCGAACTCAAGGATCTCAAGGCGGTGCTTGACCAGTTGATCCGCGCCTACGACGAACAGGAGACCGCCAAGGTTCTGTCGCTCGTCAAGATCTACGAGACCATGAAACCGAAGGACGCGGCGCGGATCTTCGAGCAACTGGACATGGACACCCTGTTGCTGGTCGCCGACCGCATGAAGGAGCGCAAGCTCGCATCGATCATGGCGGAGATGAACGCCGACCGCGCCAAGGATATCACCATCGAACTGGCGCGCCAGCGGGAGTTGCCGACCGCGGGGTTGAACATCGGCGGCACGTAAGTTAGGGTTGCATAAACCACCCTCACGCAATAATCAGTATACATCCGGGCGGAGCACGGCGCGCGGCCGGATGTCGATCTAGATCCGCGCGCGGGGGTGCAGTTCAGGGAGCATATGATGGCTGTCGATCGAAACATGCAGGTTCTCATCGTCGACGATTACAAGACGATGCTACGCATCATCCGCAACCTGCTTCGGCAGCTGGAGTTCAACAACATCGACGAAGCGACCGACGGTTCCGATGCGCTCATGAAGCTGCGGCAGAAGGATTTCGGGCTGGTCATTTCAGACTGGAACATGGTGCCGATGACCGGGCTCCAACTGCTGCGCGAAGTGCGCGCCGACGACAGGCTGCGTCACCTCCCGTTCATCATGGTCACTGCGGAAAGCAAGACCGAGAACGTGGTCGCCGCCAAGCAGGCCGGGGTGTCCAACTACATCGTCAAGCCGTTCAACGCCGAAACCCTGAAGTCCAAGCTGGCGTCGGTCCTGGGGCCGTTCTAGAGGTTAGGCCCCTTGGCAAGCCGCACGATGGCGGCTGCTGACGACTGGCTGCCGCCGACGGCGAACGATCCCGCCGATTCGCGCACCGGGCGAAGCGGGGACATCCTCGACGTGCGTTCCGCCGGATGCCTGCTCGCCGCGTCAGCGCCCATCCCGGCGGAGCATAATGAACCTGCCGCATCCGGCGGCTCGACCCCGACGCTGCTGCTGGCACTGTTTCTTGTCGTACTCGCATTCTTCATCGTAATGGTCAGCTACTCGACGATCAACGGCGGACGATCCGACCAGGTAATCCGGAGTCTGGCCTCGGCGTTTCATGGTCTGCGCGCCGCCGACACGCTGCCCCATCCCGCCGGCTCCGAGGAGGGGGACGTGGTTGCTTTACGCAGATTGGAGTCTGATCTCGGCGCGTTGTTCGCGACCCGTGTCGGCTTTGCAGAAATCGAGATCACCGCCGTCGGCCGCTTGCTCGAAATGACAGTGCCGCTCGACGTGCTGTTCCACCGCGACAGCGTCCGCCTGCGGGAGGCGCGGCTCCCTGTGCTCGATGCCATCGTCACCGGCGTCAGTAAACGCCTTGCGGGCCTGCCCTACACGGTAACGCTGCGTGTTGCTGCGTCCGACGCCGACCCGCGACTTTCGGAGTCGACCGCTCCCGAGAGCCTGATTCTGCGCCAGGCTGGCGCGGCGGCGCGCGCCATGGTAACCCGCGGCCTGCCGGCGCCTGACGTCGCCATCGCCGTCGAACGTGCCGCCCCGCGCGCACGACTTCGCGACGGCGCGGCGATCCATACGATTGTCTTCGTTATTCGCATCACGCACGATGTTGTGCCGCGCGCCGAAGCGCATAATGGCACGCCGCGCGCTCAGGCGGATGTGATGGGACGAACCTGATCGAGCCAAGCATTGCCAACATGACCAAGCCCGAACATGCACTTACCGGCGCATCCTTAGGCCTCGACCTGCTTGCCGCGCCACCGCCCGCCGCGGACGCCGCGCGCGGCCTTGCCTGGATGGTGACCTTCGCCGACCTCGCCGCGCTGCTCCTGTCGTTCTTCGTGATGCTGTTTGCGATGACCGGGATCCCGGGCGACATGTGGCGTTCCACCGTGCAGTCGCTGACCCTGTCGTTCAAGGTTGCTACGGAGCTGGACGCAGACGTTCCCACCGCGCACCGCAACAGCCGCTTGACCCGGCTCCCGCCCATCGCGGATTTGGGCTATCTGGGGACGATCCTGGAGGCGAACGTGGCGGACGATCCAGATCTGGCGGGGGTCCGAATCATCCGCGAGCCGGAAACCCTGAGGCTGGTTTTTGCGCAGCACCCAGTGTTCGCAAACGGCGGAGTTGAACTTGTGCCGGGGGCGGATCGGACACTGGCGGCAATCTCCAACCGCCTCCGCAACATCGGCAACCCTTTGTCTGTGGCTGTTCATGGCGATGCCGACGGCACGGCGGACGGTCTCTATGCCTCCGGCTGGGAGCTGTCCGTCGCGCGCGCGGTGGTCGTTGCCGGTGCCCTGGCCAGGGCCGGAGACGATCGCCCCATTGTCGCCGTGGGACGCGTGGATGCTGGCGGCGGAGCGACCGCGAACAGCGTCGATATCGCCATCCTGCCCGATACAGGAGGTCGCAGGTGACAACCGCTTTCTGGTGCCGGATCCTGGTCGTCCTCTATGCCGCGGTTTGCGTCCTGGCCGGGCCCGCCGCTGCGCAGCCGGCGACGGGCGGGCCGGGCACAAGGGTCACCGGCACGGTCGAGGACGGGACTGGGCGGCTTCGCTTCGACTGGGGACGCCCGGTGGGTTTCGAAGCGACGCTGGACAACGGGCGCCTCGTCATCCACTTCGACCAGCCGCTGAACCTCGACTTCGACGCGGCCACGCGAGTTCTCGACGGCTACATCGGACCGCCGCAGCGAGCAGCCGATGGGCGGTCCGTGACGGTGCCTTTGAAGCGCCCGGTGACTTTGGTCTTCTACGACATCGATGGCGTCGGCTTTATCGACCTGGTGGAGCGTTCGGCCGAAGCAGAGATGCCCACACCCACACCCCCGCACAACAGCGGCGACGCCCAAGACACCGACAGCGCAGGGCCTGCCATCGGGGTGCGCATCGGCGAGCACGGAAAATTCAGCCGCATCGTGTTCGACTGGGAGAAGCGGGTCCCCTATACGGTCACTCGCAGCGGCGACGCGCTGCAGGTCACGTTCGACCGCCCGGCCAACATCGGCGTGGCGCGACTTAAGACGCCGCCGGCAAAGCACATTCGCGCCGCCACCGCCGACAGCGATGCCAGCGGTTCCCGAGTGCGCTTGACCGTTCCCGCCGATTCCCGGGTCGAAGACATGCGGGTCGGCCCCAAGGTCGTCCTCGACGTCTACGCGCGTGGCACCCGCACGCCGCCGCCGCCGCCGCCCCCGAGGCAGCCGGTTCGCAAGTCGAGCCAGACCGCCCCGAGGCGGCAGCTGAAGCGGAGCCGGCCGAGCCGAAAGGCGCCGCACCGGAGCCGCACCCGGAGGAGCCTCGCTCGCCGCCGTTGCCCGACAGGACAGCAGAACATCAGCCGAAGCCGGCTCCGGAGCCGCCGGCGATCCCGCAGCCGACAGAGGACGCGCCGTCGGCGGCACACCATGTCGCCCCACAGGATGAGACGAAACCGGACGCAGCGCCGGCGGAACCTCAAGACGCCGCCGCAGATGCTCCCATCACCTTGCGTTTTCCTTTCAAGGAACCGACGCCCGCTGCCGTGTTCATGCGCGCCGGCCGCATCTGGGCGGTGTTCGGCACCACCGAGGCGCTCGATTTTGACGCCGTTCGAGTACTCGCCGGTTCCGCGCTTGCGGACATCGACCGGTTGCCAGTGGAGAACGCCACCGTCCTTCACATGACGCCGTCGAGCGACATCGTGCCGGTGCGGGTCGTTCGGGACGGCTCGGATTGGCTCCTGGAACTGGGGCAGCATGCGGCCACGCCGGAAGTCCCGTTGGAGCCGAGGGTGGAACCGGAAACTCCGGACGGCGGCGCCATCGTCATAGCCGTGTCGGAGCCCGCCGCGCCGATCGCCGTCACCGATCCGGAGGTGGGGGACACGGTGATCGTCGTTCCCCTGTACCCTGTCGGCCACGGACTGGCGCGGGGGTTCGAGTATCCGGAGCTGGATCTGCTCGTCAGCAGCCAGGGGCTGGTCATCGTCCCCCGCATCGATGATTTGATCGTGAACACCGTTGACGGCGTGGAGATCACCTCCAAGCGCGGTCTCCATCTGTCCCCGGTCCCCGACGACGTGCGCAACCGATCGCGCCTCGCGCCCGACCGCGCCCTGACCCGGCTCACCGGTCTCCACCACTGGCGCGATCTTCCGCTTGCGCGTCTTGGCGCCGAACGGCGGCGCCTGTTGCGCGCTGCGGCAGCCGCAGAAGGCGGCGAGCGCGAGCAACCCAGGGTGGAACTGGCGGAGTTCTACCTCGCGACCGGCCAGGCTGCGGAAAGCCTCGGCGTGCTCGACGTGGTGGCGGAGGACCGGCCGGAGATTGCCGAAGACGCGCGCTTCCTTCTCCTCAGGGGCGCGGCGCAGGTGATGATGGGGCGCCTCGCAGAGGCCGAAAGCAACCTCGCGCAGCCTCAACTGGCGGGAAGCGACGAGGCTGCTCTGTGGCAGGTGGCGCTCGCCGCCGCGAGAGGGCGGGATGCGGATGGACGTCCGGTTGGGGCGCCTGACCTGCACGACATCGGCGCCCTGACGCTGACCTATCCCCGAGACTTGCGAACGCCGCTTTTGTTCCTGCTCGCCGAATCCGCGATCGGCCGGGGAGAGGCGATGATCGCCCGGCGATTCTTGGATGTATTGGCCATGGAGGACCTTGGTGCGGGCGGCGAGGGGCGCCACCGTTACCTCGAGGGCCGGCTGGCGCAGGCGAGCGGCGACTTCCCGCAGGCGCTCGCCCATTGGACCGAAGCAGAGCAGGGGGCGCACCGGGCCAGTCGGGCGCGCGCCGCCCTGGCGAGCATCGAACTCCGCCTCGACCAGGGCGGGATGACGCCGGAGCAGGCGATCCGAGAGGCGGAAAAACTGCGGTTCGCTTGGCGAGGCGACGGGTTCGAGTTCGCGTATTTGCGGCGCCTCGGAGAACTGTACCACCGCGAAGGAGACGACGCCGCCAGCCTCCGCACACTGCGTCAAGCGGTCTCGTCATTCCCGGACCACCCCGACACCGTGGAGATCACTCGGCAGATGGCCGATACCTTCGAGCGGCTGTTTCTGGATGGTGCCGCCGCCGACGTGGCGCCGCTGTCGGCCATTGCGCTGTTCAACGAGTTCCGGGAGTTGAATCCGGCGGGCGACAGTGGCGACCAAATCATTCAGTCCCTAGCCGACCGGCTGGCCGCCGTCGACCTCCTTGACCAAGCCGCGGACCTTCTCGACGATCAGGTTCGGCATCGCTTGCGGGACGGCGTGGAGAAGGCGCGCACCGGTGCTCGCCTTGCCCTCCTGCGCCTCCTCGACCGCCAGCCCGACGCGGCCCTGGAGGCTCTGCAGGCGTCCGAGGCGGACGAAATGCCTGAGCCCCTGCAGCGTCAGCGCCGCCACCTGCGGGCCCGGGCGCTGGCGGAGATGGAACGTTTCGACGAGGCGCTCGGGCTGCTGGCCCGAGACGACGGCACGGACGCCGACCTGATCCGCGCCGACATCCACTGGCGGATGAAGGATTGGCGCAATGCGGGCCGTGTCCTCGAACAGGTGGCGACGGCGGCGGGCGCAAATCCCGGCGCGGCCCTGGACGACAGCCAAGCGCGCCTCGTGCTGAACGAGGCTGTCGCCCGGTCTCTGGCCGACGACGCCGACCGTCTCCGCCAGCTCGACAACGATCATGGCGCGGCCATGGACGCGTCCCCTTATCGCGCCGCCTTCCGCCTGGTCGTAGCGGACGGTCGCCATCGCCCGGCGGGGCTGCAGGCCGCTGTATCCGACAGCGTCGAGGACGTCGTGAACTTCCAGGCGTTTCTCGGCGCCTACCGCGATCGTCTGCAGCACGAGGGCCTCAGCACCATCAACTGAGACCCCGCTGCTCGCTTGCGGACGCCGCGCGGCGATTGCGCCGCCGGGGTCGTCGCGCTTTACATTTTTTGAAAGCGTCCTACTTGAAAGCCCGTGCCGGTTTCCTGTATCTACCGGCTCTTTCCATGCAACATGATGGCGAGGTGGGGTCAGAATGCCCAGAGATGGCGAGGTTGAATTCGAGGCGGCTGCGGTCGCAGAGTCCGAAATCCGGGTTGGCCCAGACTTTTTCATCGAGAAGGGTGGTCATCGATACGCGGGCGGCCACCTGCTCATCGACCTTTGGGGCGCCAGTAACCTGACGGATCCGCAACGCATCGAAACCGCCCTACGGGCCGCGGCCACCGCCGCCGGCGCCACGATCCTGCATGCCCACCTTCATCAGTTCGGTGAGGGAGGCGGCGTATCCGGGGTGCTGGTCCTCGCAGAGTCCCACATCAGCATCCACACTTGGCCGGAGCGAGACTTCGCTGCCATCGACGTGTTCATGTGCGGCGCGTGCGATCCGCAGCGCTCGATCCCGGTACTCCGCGACGCCTTCCGGCCGACATCGGTCGATCTGTCGGAGCACCGGCGCGGGCGCCTCTCGTGAGTTGGCTGGCCGAGACCATCCACCGCCCCCACGGCTACGAACAGCGTCTCGAGGTGCTGCGCGAGTTGCACCACGAGACCACCGAGTTCCAGGACCTGCGCATCGTCGAGACGGCATACTTCGGGCGCGTGCTGGTTCTCGACGGCGCCGTGCAGACCACCGAGCGGGACGAGTTCATCTACCATGAGATGCTGGTTCATGTGCCGATGCTCGCCCATGGCAAAGCCCGCCGGGTGCTGATCATCGGCGGCGGCGACGGCGGCATCCTGCGTGAGGTGCTGCGCCATCCGGTCGAGAGCGCGGTGATGGTCGAGATTGACGGGCGGGTGGTAGAGACCTGCCGCGCGTTGATGCCGGCGTTGAGCCAGGGGGCCTTCGACGATACGCGCGTCGACCTCAGGATCGCAGACGGTATCGCCTACATCGCCGAGGCCAAAAATCCGTTCGACGTCATCATCGTCGACTCAACCGACCCGTCGGGCCCTGGCGAGGTGCTGTTCACGGAGGCGTTCTACGCCGACTGCAGCCGGCTATTGGGCGCGGACGGCGTGCTGGTAACCCAGTGCGGGGTACCCTTCTACCAGCCGTGGGAGGTCGCCGAAAGCTACGGGCGCCTCAAGGCGCACTTCCGGGACGTCGGCTTTTACACGATCGTCGTGCCGACCTACGTCGGCGGTTACATGACGTTGGGCTGGGCCAGCAACGACGCCGCGCTTCGCCAACAAACGGAGGACGTGCTGGGCGACCGCTTTGCCGCCGGCGGTCTGGCGACCCGGCACTACTCGCCGGCGATGCATCGGGCAGCGTTTGTGCTGCCGCCGTTCATCCGGCTATTGGTTCCTGCGGACGCAGCCTGATCACTTCGCTTGTCGCGCTTCATCGTCTTCGGGCGAGGCTGTCGGTGGACCGTTGTAGTCGGTGACGCCCTCGGCGAGCGCGAAGCAGGCAAGCCGTACGCATCTCGGCACGTCGACCTTGTCGCCGTCCCGTTCACCCTTTTCGTAGTATTGAACCACCCGGCGCTTCAGGCCGAGCGCATCCGCCGCTTCCTTTTGTGACAAGCGCAGCGACTTCCTCCAGCGCTTGAAATCCGATGGCCGCACCCGGCCCTCCTCCACCCTGTCCCCCGCCGCCCCCGCGGCGCGCCTCATTTAACCCAAACGCCGCTGCCGCGCAACAACATGCACACCGTGCGCTTTTGCTTGACAAGGCGCACAGAGTGCGTATCCTAATAAGGATATGGCAAGGCCGCTGCTCAATCCCGCGTTGTGGAGACGAGTTGCGGCGGTTCAACGACAAGAACGGAGGCGTCCGATGTTATCCCACATGGTGATCGCCCGCGCCCAATTCGCCGCGGAACGGGTCAATCTGGCTCAGGCAGCGGAGAGAAGCTGCGCCGTCCAAAGGCTGTTTCACACAATCAGCGAGCGCTGCAGCCGCGCCTCCCATGCCGCGCTCAGCATGGCGAAGGCGGCCTCGCAACGGTGGACAGCGACCGGCGGCCAGCATCAGCGGTAAATGCGAGGAAGCACGGCATGATCGGCCTGAAGCCGTCCTTGCGTGCTTAATCGGAGACCATGGGCGGCAATCCACAATCCGCCCCCGTCGCCGCCGCGCCGATGGCTGCACGCTGCGCCAATGACGGCATGAAGCAAGGCCGGGCGCCGTTCAGGGTCCGAAGCTGCGGACCAGGCTGCCGACCACCAGATACCAGCCGTCGACCAGCACGAAGAAGATCATCTTGAAGGGCAGCGAGATGACCACCGGCGGCAGCATCATCATGCCCATCGACATCAGGACCGAGGCCACCACCATGTCGATGATCAGGAACGGAACGAAGATCAGGAAACCGATCTCGAACGCGCGCCGCAGTTCGCTCACCATGAAGGCCGGGATCAGCACGCGGAGCGGCATCGCCTCCTGAAGTGCGTCGCCGTCGGGCAACTGAGCCATGTCCACGAACATCGCCAGATCCTGCGGGCGCACGTGGTCCATCATGAATGAGCGCACCGGCTGGACGGTGCGCTCGAACGCCTGCTCCTCGTCGATGTCGCCGGCGATCAGCGGCTTGATGCCGGTGTCGTACGCCTGCTCCATGGTCGGCATCATCACAAACAGGGTCAAGAACAGGGCGAGGCTGATCAGCACCTGATTGGGCGGCGTGTTCTGCGTGCCCAAAGCCGTGCGCACGAACGACAGCACGACGACGATGCGGGTGAACGAGGTCACCATCACCAGGATCGACGGCGCCAGGCTCAGCACGGTGAGCAGCGCCATGATCTGCACAATGCGCCCCGTCGCCTCTCCGCCGCTGTCGCCGAGGTCGAGCGACAGGCTCTGCGCCGCCGCCGGTTCCAGCGCGATCAGCCCCATGCCGAGACCGGCGGCGAGCGCGGCGAACGCGATGACGAACCGGCGCGCAAGGCTCATTCGGGCGTCTCCGAGTCGCGGCCGGCGGCGGGACGCGGGCGCTGCAGGCCAATGCGGTCCGCGGGCGAGGGCGTCCTCGGGCCCGTGCGATCCTGCAGATCCCGACCGGCGGCGGATCGGGCCGCGCTGGCGAAATCGGCGCCGGCTGTCGTGATGCCGGCTTCGACAACGGTCTCCGAGTTGGGGCCGACGATGATCAGGTGTTCGACCCCGTCCCGCCGCACCAGCATCAACTTTCGCTTGCCGTCAAGCGCCAGCGCTTCCGTCACCGACAGGCGGCGGTCGCGGCCGCGCCGCCGCGGCGTCGCGCCGCCCATGCCGAGGCGCTTCGCGAGCGCCGCGAGGAGGCCGATCAGCGCCAGCACGAAGACGAGGGCGAGGGCGTACTGCAGGTAATCGTTGAGCTGAACGTTATCCATGAAGTCGGTCATGACAGCGTCTCCGTGACGGGTCCGTCTGTTCGCGGCGCAGGATCGTTCGTCCGCCGCACCGGCGGCTCTTGCTTACGCCGCACCGGCGGCTCTTGCTGACGCCGCACCGGCGGCTCCTGCGTACGCCGCACCGGCGGCGATGCCGCGCCAGCGTGGTACACATACGCCGGAATTGCGGAGACGGCGACGGCAAGGCGCTCTGACCCATGAATGTCGGCGACAGGGGGCGTGTGTCTTTGCGGATCGGTCATGGCGCACGAGTGTCGCGAAACATGGCTAACGAACAATTAACGGTACAGCGCGCATCTTGAGGCCGGAGAGAGCCCATACGGAGCCCTGCAGGCGCTCGACAATCGTCAAAATATAACCTACTTCTAAAGGAGCACGCCATGGTAGAGAAATCCGGCGGCGACCGGGCGTTCCGGACCGATCGCCTCAACGGCATGGGCGGCGAGCCCACCTATGCGGGCGCGCTCAGCTTCATGCGGCGCAAGTACACCCGCGATCTTGCCGGCGTGGATGTCGCCGTCACCGGAATCCCGCTCGACCTCGCCACCACCAATCGCCCGGGCGCCCGCTTCGGGCCGGCGGCGGTGCGGCGCGCGTCGGCGATGTTGAGCTGGGGCAAGCCCTGGCCGTGGGGGCTCGATCCTTTCGAGCGCCTCGCCGTCGTCGACTACGGCGACTGCTGGTTCGACTTCGGCCGTCCGGAGACCGTCGCCGACGCGATCGAGGCCCATGCGGAAACCATCCTCGCCGCGGGGACCTCCATGCTCAGCCTCGGCGGCGACCACTTCGTCAGCTACCCGCTGCTGCGCGCCCATCATGCCGTGCACGGCCCGCTGTCGCTCATCCACTTCGACGCCCATTCCGACACGTGGCGCGAGGACGGCCGGCGGCTCGACCACGGCACCATGTTCTTCCACGCCGCGGAGGAGGGGCTCGTCGATCCCGGGCGCTCGGTCCAGATCGGCATCCGCACCGGCAACGACGAGGATCATGGCTTCCACATCATCGACGCGTTCCAGCTTCAGAGAGCCGGGGCCGACGCCGTCGCCGCCGAGATACGCCGCATCGTCGGCGCCAACAAGGCCTACCTGACGTTCGACGTGGATTGTCTCGATCCAAGCTGCGCGCCCGGAACGGGCACCCCCGTGGTGGGCGGCCCGACCACGGCCCAGGCGCGGGCGATCGTGCACGGCCTCCGCGATATCCGGTTCGTCGGCATGGACGTGGTCGAGGTCGCGCCGGCCTACGATGTGGCGGACATCACGGCGCTCGCGGCCGCGACCATCGCCTGCGACTACCTGTGCCTGATCGCCGCCCAGCGCCAGGCCGCCGCGGTGTGAGCCCTAACCAGTCCGAACCAAGCAGAGCTTCTTAGGGCCGAGGCTCGGACTGGAACATGTCGAGCATGACCTGATGGATCAACGCCGCGAACTTGGGGTCGCTGGCGCCGTCGGTCCTGGCGATCTTGCCGGTTACGCTCGCCAGCACGGTCTGGCGATCACAGAACGTCGCCACCACCCAGACGAACCCCCGGTGCAGCGGCCCGCCTCCGGCGGAGCGTCCGAGGCACTGGTCGAGGCCGCTGACGGTGGATGCGCCGTTGAACGTCATGACCAGTCGCAGCGACCGGCTGCCGGCGCGGCTCGGTTCGGTGGTGACCGCCCATGCGTCGTTCCGCTGAACGCCCTCCGTCATCGCGCTCAGCGTGATGTCGCGAAATCGCACCGGGTCGATGCCGAAAGGATCGCCGCGAATCTCGACCAGCATCGGCCCCTGGCGCAGCACGCCCCACGCAAAGCTCCACGGGTTGTCGACCCGGTGGACGGCCATCGTCGACGGCGCGTCATCGCAGGACGCCGCGCCCACCACCACAACCGCCGCCGCGAGCAGCGCGCAAGCGATCCGCTTTGCCATCTCCATCCGTATGATCCGATCGTATGACCGAATGGGGTTGATCCCTCGGAACAAAAGGATCAGGAGCAGCGGACGGGTGTCAACAAAAGGTTGCGGAGCCGGTGAAATGGCGGAAGCGAAGGCCATGAACGGGAAGACCTGCGTGATCACCGGCTCGACGGGCGGGATCGGCCGCGTCGCCGCGCTTCGCCTCGCCGACGCCGGGGCGCGCGTCGTCATCGTCGGCCGGGATCGGCAGCGCGGGCAGGCCCTGGCGGAGGGATTGCGGCGCCAGCGCGGCCCCGACACCGCCGAGTTCTTCGCCGCCGACTTGTCCGCCGGAGCGGCGCGCAGCGCCCTGGCGGACGCGATCCTGCAACGGCATCCCCGCATCGACGTCCTCGTCAACAACGCCGGCGGCATGTTCGGCCGGCGCACCATGAGCGCCGACGGCCTGGAGATGACGTTCGCCCTCAACCACATGGGCTATTTCCACCTCACGCACCTGCTGCTGCCGGCGATCCGGGCGGCGGCCCCGGCCCGCATCGTCAACGTCGCCTCGGACGCCCATTTCGGGGCGTCCCTCGACTTCGAAGACCTGCAGAACGAACACTCCTACAGGCGGCTGCGGGCCTACAAGCGGTCCAAGCTCGCCAACGTCTATTTCACCTATGAACTGGCAAGACGGCTGGAGGGCTCCGGCGTCACCGTCAACGCGCTGCACCCGGGCTTCGTCGCCACCGAGATCGGCGTCCGCAACCGATTGATCCCGCGCCTCGTCTGGTCGCTCGCGACCCTCGCCGCCATCGACGTCGAAGCCGGCGCCAGGACCAGCGTGTTCCTGGCCAGCGCCCCGGAGGTCGCGAACGTCACCGGCCGCTACTTCGACAAATGCCGGCCGAAGCCCTCGTCTCCCGCGTCCTACGACGAACCGGCCCAGCGCCGCCTGTGGGACATCAGCGCCGGGCTTTGCGGCCTCGACCCCGCCACCGCTACAGCCGGGCTATAATCCGAGTGCGATTATTGCGGCCGGTCGGGCCCCGCAGTTGGATGAGGTTTTCCACGGATCCGCTAACATAGGAGGCTGCCACCCCCACGTTAGGCCAGGCCACCGTTTGCAGCGCCGCTTTACACTGCTGAACATGAGGATGAGCCGCTAAATGGCGCTCCAGGGTCCCGATATTTCCGATGACGGTATTGCAAGCCGACCTGAATGCAGCGATTTGGCGGCGATCCCAGGATTCTCCGAAATGCTCGATATAGTCCTTATAAGCTGAGGCAACCCTGTAAGGGTAGTGGTTGTCCTTTTCTTTCCGCATCTGCATGAGCAAAAGTTTGTTCGCGTCAAGCCACACCGAGAAAGATCTCGCCCTGTCATTTGAGTACGTAGCGTTTTCTAAAAGATATCGCGCGTACTGATTGTCAATCTGCCGGGTGTTGAATCCGGGAATCTTTCGCGCAAGGCTATACGCGGTATCCAAATAGTTCCTAGCTGCATCGTACTCGTGCAGCGACAGTCGCGCTATAGCATACTGAAGCCAGAAGAACTGATTCCGCTGACATTCGCCCACGCATTTTATCTCTTCGTAATACGCGATTAAGGCTTCTCGTCTACGCCCCGGCGGCAAAATGCCCTCTATCATACTAAACCGCATTAAATCACGTGCAATGTACCTCATCTCCTCATCATCGGCCGTCGCACAGACTGCGTTCCGCAACATCGAAGAGATTGCACCAAGTAAAACACCGGAGTCCCACATCTGCCTCAGCATGAACTGCGCAAACACCCCCGACTTTACAAGTACGCCAACTCCGCTTACGACACAAAACTCCTGTGCCTGCTCATGGCTTGCAGTCCGAGATTTATTGTAGATATCTGCACCGACTAGATCCACCATTCTCCACTGTGTGGGCTCCACATTGATGTGCCTAAGTACGAGTGAGCACACTATAAGGGTCTGCAACGCAGGCGCTGCCTCCATTGCGTCGAATACAAGTTGCAATTTCTGGGCAACGTGTGGAGCTTGAAGTACCGCAAGCAAAATTTGCTGAAACTGGCTTTGATATTTTTGTTCAATATGCTTTAGACGCTGGTGTCTATTTACCGATGTAGAAGAGCCCCAAAGACCAAATTTCGAGAGAACTGCATCAACACGTTCTATCTCCCTTGTTGTTAAAGAGTCGCAACAAAAAATCCTTTAAAGGTTGCTGCCCGAGTATACCAACAAGCCTACCGAACGCGGGAAGGTGCGAGTAGGTGCGCGCTGTAAGCAAAAACCGCAAGCCGGTAGAATCTCCAACAACCAGTTGCTCCAACAAGGAGAAGTGCTTTGGGTAGTCTTCGACTACAATCAATACGTTCTTTTCCATGCGCTTTAGCGCAGCCACCTCGCGGGCCAAAAATGATCCAGACCGCACATACTCGAAAACCCTAAACCCTATTTTATAGAGACCATAGGAAACGGCTTCGCAAAGCATGCTCTTCCCGTTTGCTACCCCCGAATGCAGGGAAACCGCCCTAACCCGTCTTATTCCCCCCCCCCCGGGGCCCCCCCAAAAAAACAAAACCGTTGGTGGGGCCCAAAATATTTTCCCCCCCCCCCCCCCCCCCCACAATATAAATGGCCCCCCTCCCCCCGCCCGGCCCCTGAAACCCCCCCCCCCCGGCCCCCCCCCCCCCCCCCCCCCCCCCCACCCTCCCCCCCCCCCGGCCCCCCCCCCCCCCCCCCCCCCCCCCCCCCCCCCCCCCCCCCCCCCCCCCCCCCCCCCCCCCCCCCCCCCCCCCCCCCCCCCCCCCCCCCCCCCCCCCGGCGGGGCCCCCCCCCCCCCCCCCCCCCCCGCCCCCCCCCCCCCCCCCCCCCCCCCCCCCCCGCCCCCCCCCCCCCCCCCCCCTCCCCCCCCCCCCCCCCCCCCCCCCCCCCCCCCCCCCCCCCCCCCCCCCCCCCCCCCCCGGGCCCCCCCCCCCCCCCCGCCCCGCCCCCCCCCCCCCCCCCCCCCCCCCCCCCCCCCCCCCCCCCCCCCCCCCCCCCCCCCCCCCCCCCCCCCCGCCGCGCCCCCCCCCCCCCCCCCCCCCCCCCCCCCCCCCCCCCCCCCCCCGCCCCGCCCCCCCCCCCCCCCCCCCCCCCCCCCCCCCCCCCCCCCCCCCCCCCCTGCCCCCCCCCCCCCCCCCCCCCCCCCCCCCCCCCCCCCCCCCCCCCCCCCCCCCCCCCCACCCCCCCCCCCCCCCGGGGCCCCCCGCCCGCCCCCCCCCCCCCCCCCCCCCCCCCCCCCCCCCCCCCCCCCCCCCCCCCCCCCCCCCCCCCCCCCCCCCCCCCCCCCCCCCCACCCCACCCCCCCCCCCCCCCCCCCCTCCGGGGCACATGTTGCTCCCCCCCCCCGGCCCCGCCCCCCCCCCCCGCCCCCCACCCCCCCCCCCCCCCGCCCGTAAACCCCCCCCCCCCCCCACCCCCAACCCCCCCCGGGCCGGCGCCCCCCCCCCCCCCCCCCCCCCCCCCCCCCCCCCCCCCCCCCGCCCCCCCGCCCCCCCCCCGTACCCCCCCCCCCCCCCCCCCCCCCCCCCCCCGTGCAGTCAGGAGCCCCCCGCCCCCCCCCCAGCACACCCAAAAACCCCCCCCCCGCCCCCCCAGCCCCCCACCCCCCCCCCCCCCCCCCCCCCCCCCCCCCCCCCCCCCCCCCCCGGTCCGCCTCGTTCTCCATACCCCCGCCTCTGGCTGAGCCAGGCTACGCGACGCCATCCGGGCCCCGCCCCTGCCCCTCCCCGGATCCCCCCCCCCCCCCCGAACCCCCCAAAACCGCCCCCCCCAAACACGGAAACCGGCCCCCCCCCCTCCCGCCCCCCCCCCCCCCCCCCCGCCGCCCCCCCCCCCCCCCCCCCCCACCCCCCCCCCCCCCCCCGAGAAAACGGGGCCCCCCCCCCCCCCCCACCCCCCCCCCACCCACCCCCCCACACAAAAAAACCAGCCCAAGGGCAAGAGAAAAAAAAAAACCCCGGCCCCCGGCCTCTCCCCCCCCCCCCCCCGCCCCAAACCCCCCCCCCCCGCCCGGCCCCCCAGGGAGGCCGGCCGAACACCCTTTTTATTTTCCCGGAGTTTTCCCTAGGGGCTCGCGATAGATGAAGTATTCCCCGTCGTCTAGGTCTACTCCTTGCGCGACAAGATCCGGTTTTATTTGCCCGTAAAGCAAAGGTCGATGACATCGCGATCGCGCACAGCCGTCGCTGGAGGGCTGTGATACGCTCCGCGGAAACAAGTCAAATACAGTGCCTGTTCAGTTCGGACGTGTGTAGACGCAATGTCTCGAATTTTGCATGCGAGCGCCTCGGCCCCGATGTCTACGATGCTTCCAAAACGCTGTAGCGTATATAAGTCCATTTCGTCAGGATTCGGTCGGGTCACAAAGAAACATTTTTGGTGAATAGAGTGGTCCTCATAAAGCACGCGAGATATGTCCAGATCGTATAGCGAGTAGCCTACAAAAAATATAGATCTCGCAGCTTGAAGGTCTTGACGAAAAAGCCGGCCCCACGTTGATTCGCCAAACAGAAACGACAGATAGGACGTATTGGTCAACTTGAATTCCGCGCGCAGCGTTCGCGGCGTTAGCTGGTCAATCGAGCCGTTAAGATGCACGCAGTGTGTTGCAGACCTTCGCAGTGCGCTCGGATCATTGCCGAGGGATAGAGACTGAGTGCGTCTTCCATTTGCCTGCAACGAAAGTTCCAGCACAGTGTCATAGTTCGTTGTGTATATGCGGTGCCACGGGCATAGACCGTAGGCTTTCTGCCATTCTGCGATGGAAAGTACAGTAAACGTGCTTTGTAGGATCTCGGTGAGTTTTAACGACCCGAGCTTGCGCTCCGCCGCTTCCGCAATCAGATCTAAGCCGTGACCGCTTTCTGGCATACCAGCTGCTTTGGCCAAAATACTGGCTAACTCGTTGCCGGTGGGCAGCGTGTTTCCGTCCACATTAACCGCACATTGCGCGAATCCAGCTCCTGCAAAAAGAAGTGCTCTGCCATCGAGAGCATGACCAATGGCTTCATCAAGATCCATAATCGCCATCCTAAGCGAGGACTCGGAATTTGTTTCCGCGAAAGTGTGTCGCCGGTGCGGCCGGGGATCAAGCGTTGAATAGCTCTGCAGCATGTACCGAGGCCCACGTCGAGCGGAAGGCGCGCGAGAGACTGCCAGCACGGGAGTAACGCGGTGTGAGGGATGTAGTGAGCACAGCGCGGGCTTTGCGGTGCTTCGGCAGTAACGGGAAGTGGTAGTGTCGGCCCGAGCTGAAGCGGCTCAGTTCGTGCCGCTGTTCGCGTGCTGAAGGTCCACCAGCTTGAGGCGGCGGCCATCGACGGTGACGGCGAGGCGGCCGTCGCGGACCTTGAGGGCGTCGTCGCCGAACACGGTGCGGCGCCAGCCCGTCAGCGCGTGCACGGCCGCGTCGCCGCCCAGCGCCGCGATCGCTTCCACGTCGGCGGCGGACGCCACCAGCTTCTGCGCGACGTCGTGCTCGTCGCACTTCATTTTCAGCACCACCTTGAGAAGCTCGGCGATCGCCGCCGTGCCGCGGCCGGCGTCCCGGCGCTCCAGCGGTTGCGGGCAGTCTTCGTCGGGGACGGCGAGGCCGCGGGCGACGGCTTCCAGCAACTCCGCGCCCTGGGCGCCGTTGGCGAAGCCGTGGGGCAGGCCGCGGGTGCGCGACAGCGCCTCGCTGGTGGTCGGCACGTGGTGGGCGATCTCGGCCAAAGCCTCGTCGCGCATCACCCGGCCGCGGGGCACGTCGCGCTCCTTCGCCTTCAACTCCCGCCACGCCGCCAGTTCACGGAGCACGGCGAGAAAGCGGCTGCCGCCCCGGCTCTTGATGCGCCTGTAGGCCTCCCGCGGATCCATCTCGTACGTCGCCGGGGTGGTCAGTTCCGCCATCTCCTCCTCGAGCCAGGCGATGCGACCGTCGGACCCCATGCGTTGCTTGAGCTTCTCGTATATGGTCCGGAGGTGGATTACGTCGCCGAGGGCGTAGTCGATCTGCCGCTGGCTCAACGGGCGCAGCGACCAATCGGTGAAGCGCGACGACTTGTCGAGCCGCGCCTTGGCGAGCTTCGCCACCAGGGTCTCGTAGCCGACCTGATCGCCGAAGCCGCACACCATCGCCGCGACCTGGGTGTCGAACACCGGCGCCGGCAGCTTGCCCATCAGCTGATAGAAGATCTCCAGATCCTGACGGGCGGCGTGGAACACCTTGGTAACGTCCGGCGCCGCGAGCACCTCGAACAGCGGCGCCAGGTCGATGCCGTCCGCGAGGGGATCGATGGCGACGGCCTGCTTCGCGCTCGCCACCTGCACCAGGCAGAGGCGCGACCAGTAGGTGCGCTCGCGCATGAACTCGGTGTCGACGGTGATGTACGCGCTTCCGGCGAGGCTGTCGCAGAAGTCGGCGAGGTCGTCGGTGTCGGAAATCAGGCTCATCAGGCAAACGCTATACAGTCAAACGGCGGCTGCGCAAAGCGTGGCCGTTGCAGGGGGTATTGGAGGCGCCGAGGCCACGGCGCCAGAGGCTCACAGCTCCAGGCCGCGAAGATCCGCGACCGTCGTCGTTCCGGGCGGGAAGACGCCGGTTTCCCCCGGCGGCACCCGGCCGATGAAGCGGACGCCGTTGGCCGCCGCGGCGTCGAAGTCCGAGCGACCGTCGCCGATCATGACCACCGCCGCCGGATCGAACCAGTGAGTCGCGATGACGTCGTGGAGGATGGCGGTCTTGTCGGGCGGCGAGCCGAAGATGTCGGTGAAGCAGGCCGCCATGGCGCGCCGCTCGACGATGCGCTCCAACTCCGCTTGGGGCGTCGCGGAGGCGATGAACAGCGGCAGGACGCCGCGGTAGCGATCGAGAAAGGCGAGGGCGCCCGGAACGGCGTCGCAGGCCACCACCTTGTCCTCGACCAACCGGCCGAAGCGGTCGCTCAGCCGCTGCAACTCATCCGCCGCGATGTCCTCGCCGAGCAGGTCGCGGTGACAGCGGCGAATGCGGACGAAGCGGGAGATGCCGGTGTTGGCGCGATAGTAGGCCGCCGCCTTGTCCTCGATCTGGCGGCCGAACGGCGCGTAGAGCGTGCGGAAGGCCGCGACCTTCAGATCGAGCGACTCGACCAGCGTGCCGTCGAAATCGAGAAACACGGCCTCGGGTGTCATGGCCGGACCTCTCCGCCACAGGGTTCCGCAACCCCATAGCAGGCCACGGCGGGCGGATCATCCGATTTTCAGTCCCGACGACGATGCGCCGATGATCGGCCGAGACGCGGCGGCTTGACATTGTGCAGGCTTCCGTGTGGTTTGGGCGCCGCGGCATGCACCGCAACCGGATCAGGAAACTCAATGCATCCCTTTCGCACCCACACGTGCGGCGCGCTGCGCCCCGCCGACGCCGGCGAAACCGTCCGCCTCTCGGGCTGGATCCATCGCAAGCGCGACCACGGCAACCTGCTGTTCATCGACCTCCGCGACCATTACGGATTGACCCAGTGCGTGGTCGAGGTCTCCAGTCCGCTGTTCGCGCTGACCGAGCGGGCGCGGCCCGAAAGCGTCGTCACCATAACCGGCCCGGTGGTGCGCCGCTCCGCCGACACCGTCAACCCCGGCCTGCCGACGGGCGAGGTGGAGGTGCGCATTCACGAGTTCCACATCGAGTCGCCGGCCGACGTGCTGCCGTTGCAGGTGTTCGGCGACACGGAATACGGCGAGGAGATGCGGCTTCGCTACCGCTACCTCGACCTCCGCCGCGACAAGGTGCACCGCAACATCATGCTCCGCGCGGGGTCATCGCCTCGATCCGCCGGCGCATGATCGAGCAGGGCTTCATCGAGTTCCAGACGCCGATCCTGACCGCGTCGTCGCCCGAAGGGGCGCGCGACTACCTGGTGCCGAGCGCGCCAGCATGCGGGGCAGTTCTACGCCCTGCCGCAGGCGCCGCAGCAGTTCAAGCAGCTCCTGATGGCGTCCGGCTTCGACCGCTATTTCCAGATCGCGCCGTGCTTCCGCGACGAGGACGCTCGGGCGGACCGTTCGCCGGGCGAGTTCTACCAGCTCGACTTCGAGATGGCGTTCGCGACCCAGGAGGACGTGTTCGCCGCGCTGGAGCCGATCCTCGCAGGCGTGTTCCGGGAGTTCGGCGGCGACCGCACGGTGACGGAGGAGCCGTTCCCGCGCATCCCGTATCGAGGCGATGCGCAGCTACGGCCCGGACAAGCCCGACCTGCGCAACCCGCTCGTCATCGCCGACGTCACCGAGGCTTTCGCGGCTCGGGCTTCGGGCTGTTTGCGCGCAACGTCGAGAAGGGCGGGTGGTGCGCGCGATCCCGGCGCCGGGCGCAGGGTCCGCAGCCGCGCAGCTTTTCGACAAGCTCAACGACTGGGCGCGCGGCGAGGCAGGCGGGCTCGGCTACATCTGGTTCGAGGGGCGGCGCCAAGGGGCCGATCGCCAAGAACCTCGACGCCGGCGCGCATCGACCCGTCCGAGGGCGCGGCCGGGGTCGGCGATGGCGATGCGGTGTTCTTCGTCTGCCAGCCAAGACGCAGGCGGCGAAGTTCGCCGGCCTGGCGCGGAGCGGATCGGCGAGGAACTGGGCCTGCTCGAGGAGGGGGCGTTCCGGTTCTGCTGGATCGTCGACTTCCCGATGTACGAGCTCAACGAGGACACCGGCCTGATCGAGTTCAGCCACAACCCGTTCTCGATGCCGCAGGGCGGCATGGAGGCGCTGGAGACGATGGACCCGCTCGCGATCAAGGCGTTCCAGTACGACATCGTCTGCAACGGCGTCGAGCTGTCGTCGGGCGCGATCCGCAACCACCGCCCGGACATCATGGTCAAGGCGTTCGCGATCGCCGGCTACGACGCCGACGAGGTGGAGCGCCGTTTCGGCGGCCTCTACAACGCCTTCCAGTTCGGCGCCCGCCGCATGGCGGCTCGGCGCCCGGGCATCGACCGCATCGTGATGCTGCTCGCCGACGAGCCGAACATCCGCGAGGTCATCGCCTTCCCGATGAACCAGCAGGCCCAGGACCTCCTGATGGGCGCGCCGCCACCGTCGATGCCCAGCGCGCCAAGCGAATCGCACCTGTGCCTTGACCCCTGAAGCCGAAAAACAGTGCGAGCCGGGGGCAACCTGATCGCAACCATATGTCAGCTTTCCTGTACAGCTCCGCTGTTCGTGGCAAGGTGACAGGAGACGATATCCATGGGCGCTAAAAGCGCGGGCTCGCGCGACTCTGAACGCTTTGCTTCATCGCTTCGGCCAGGTGATCGTCGACGAGCGGATGCTGTACGACTGGCAGAAGGCCTCGTACCAGACCGCCGGACGGTCCGGATCGGCGCAGCTACCGGCAGGCGCGGCGGACTACCTGGGTCCCCGACAATGCGCGCCTCAGGGAACTGCAGGCTCGCTACGCCGCGTTCGACGACCGGGTGACGACTCCGCTGGTGTGGACCGACGACCACGTCAGTTCAGAAGACATGCTCTATTTCCGGGGTGACAATGCCTACGTGTGGCAGGTGCGCAAGTGGAGCATGAATATCATGGTCTACGCGCTAACCACCTACTACGTCCGGTCGATCGACACGCTCGGCTTACTGGACAAGCTCGAAGAAGACGATGACTTCGGCATCCACACCGTTCAGATCGACAACAAGCGCGTGTCCCGCGACCTTCTGGACTCCATCGTCGAAATCCATTTCCTCGAAAAGCACCTTGGCATTTCGTCCCGCCGTGACGTGACCGTGTTGGATATCGGGGCCGGATACGGCCGGCTGGCACATCGAATGCTCGGCGCCCTGCCCAACATCTCCCGATACCTCTGCACCGACGCCGTGCCGGTCTCCACGTTCGTCTGCGAGCATTACCTTCGGCATCGCAGGCTCGACGACAGGGCGAAGGTCGTTCCGCTCGACGAGATCGAGGACACCGTGTCTGCTGCACGCGTGGACGTGGCGGTCAACGTCCACAGTTTCTCGGAATGCAGGCTCCCGGCGATCGACTGGTGGCTGTCCTTGCTTGCGAAGAACAACGTCAAATATCTGATGATCGTGCCGAACACCGACGCCCTCAAAACAAAGGACGGGCAGGATTTCACCCCCATCATCGAGCAGCATGGCTATCGTCTGAAAGCCGCGGAACCCAAATTCTCGGACCCGGTTGTCCAGCAGTACGGCATCAACCCTGTTCACCACTATCTGTTCGAACTCCGGGAGCACAGGTCGGGATAGCCGCAGGCGAATCCCGACCCATGAATTCGGACCGCGCCCGCCCTGGTTGAGCGCGGCGAGTCCGCGCTCCGGCGCCCGGATGTGACACCCGGTCACTCTCGTCCCCTCCCTCCGTCTGCGGCGGTTCATGAAGCGAGCCGGTCACGCGCGCTCGGCGCCGACTCCGGTTGCGTTGAAGTGTCCGATGCTATAATATAATTAATGTTCGGGGGGCAAACGAATCCCCCGTCCGATGAAGTGCGGAGGAGGGGAGGCGACGCCGGTGGCTAAGATGATGCTGCGTCTAACGCTCAACGGGCGGGCGCGGGAGGACGCAGTCGCGGACAACGTGCTGCTGATCGACTACCTTCGCGAGGTGGTCGGGCTGACCGGCACCAAGATGGGCTGCGACGGCGGCGAATGCGGCGCCTGCACGGTGCTGATCGACGATGAGCCGCGGCTCTCCTGCATCACCATGGCGCATCGTGCGGCCGGTCATCGCATCGAGACCATCGAGGGCGCGGCCCGCGACGGGCGTCTGTCCCGCCTGCAACGGGCGTTCCACGAGTATCTCGGCTCCCAGTGCGGTTACTGCACGCCCGGGATGATCATGGCCGCCGAGGGGCTGCTGCGGCGCGCGCCCGCACCTTCGACCGCGGAGATCCGCGACGGCCTCAGCGCCAACATCTGCCGCTGCACCGGCTACACCAAGATCATCGAGGCAGTGCACGCCGCCGCTGCCGCCGGGGACACCCCATGACGGAAGGTTTGACCGCGACCAGGCCGGCGCGTCTGGTCGGCGAGCGGGTGCCGCTGATCGACGGCGTCGAGAAGGTGAGCGGCGCCGCCGAATACACCGCAGACTTCGCGCATGCCGACGCTTTGGTCGGGCGGATCCTCCGAAGCCCCTACAGCCACGCCGACCTTCTCGAGGTGGACGTGGCGGAGGCGCGGGCGGTGCCCGGCGTCGTTGCGGTGCTGACCGGCGACGACTGCGATGTGCCGTTCGGGATTCTGCCGATCGCCCAGAACGAATACCCACTGGCGCGGGGCCGGGTGCGCTACCGCGGCGATCCGGTGGCTGCCGTTGCCGCGATCGACGAGGCTGCGGCGGAGCGCGCGCTCTCGCTGATCCGCATGCGCGCGTGCACGAACTGCCCGCCGCATTCAACGCCAAGGCCGGCGCGGGCGCCGGGCGCCGTCGACCTTCACGGCAACCGCCCGGGCAACCTCGAGCGCGATGTCCACCACCAGTTCGGCGACGTGGATGCCGGCTTCGCCGCTGCGGACACGATCCTGGAGCGCACCTACACCTGCGCCGAGGTCACCCACGTGCAGATGGAGCCGGACGCCTCGCTCGCCGCCTACGACGCCGAGCGTGACCGCATGACCCTGCACACCGTCTCCCAGGTGCCGTACTACGTGCACCTCAAGGTCGCCCAGTGCCTCGGCATGGACACGTCCCGCATCCGCGTCGTCAAGCCGTTCATCGGCGGCGGCTTCGGGCACCGCACTGAGACTCTCAATTTCGAGATCATTGCCTGCCTCCTCGCGCGTGCGGCCCGCGGCCGCGTGCGCCTCAAGCTCTCGCGCGAGGAAACCCAGATCACCCATCGCGGCCGGCCGCGCACCGATGTCACGATCAAGCTCGGCGTTACCCGCGACGGCCGCATCACCGCCTGCGCCTGTGAGACGGTGCAGGACGGCGGCGCCTACGGCGGTTACGGCATCGTCACCATCCTTTACGCCGGCTCCCTGCTGAACGCCATCTACGACATCCCGGCGGTGCGCTACGACGGCTACCGGGTTTACACCAACACCCCGCCGTGCGGGGCGATGCGCGGTCACGGCACCGTCAACGTCCGCTACGCCTTCGAATCAGTTCTCGACGAAGCGGCGCTGGACCTTGGCCTCGATCCCATCGAGATGCGCCGGCGCAACCTGCTCACGGCGCCGATCCGGACCATCAACGACCTGATGGTGGAAAGCTACGGTCTGCCGGAGTGCCTCGATTATGTCGAAGAAGCGTCCGGTTGGCGGGAGCGGCGCGGCCACCTCCCCAAAGGCAAGGGCCTCGGCGTCGCCTGCTCGCACTACGTCAGCGGCGCCGCCAAACCGGTACACTGGACGGGCGAGCCCCACGCGGTGGTCAATCTCAAGCTCGACTTCGACGCCGGCATCACCATCCTGACCGGCGCCGCCGACATCGGTCAGGGCTCATCCACCATCCTCGCCCAAATCGTCGGCGACGTGCTCGGGCTGGACCTGTCCCGCATCAGCGTCGTCGCCAATGACAGCCGCATCACGCCCAAGGACAATGGCTCCTACTCGTCCCGCGTCACCTTCATGGTCGGCAATGCCGCCCTGCAAGCGGCTAACAACCTCAAGGGCCTGCTCGTCGCCGCGGCCGCCCGCAAGCTGGAAGCCGAACCCGGGGACATCGAGTGCCTTGGCGAAGTCTACCGGGTCGCCGGCAGCCAGGATCGCGGCCTCAAGTTCGACGAAGTGGTGGAGGAGGCGCTGGTCGATACCGGCACCCTCACCGTCAAGGGCACGTTTACGGTGCCGCGGGATTACCAGGGCGGCAAGTACCGCGGCGCCGCGGTCGGCAGTTCGATGGCGTACTCCTACGCCGCCGCGGTCGCCGAGGTCAGCGTCGATGAGGACACTGGCCTCGTCACCGTCGACAAGGTGTGGGCGGCGCACGATTGCGGCTACGCCCTCAACCGCCTGTCGGTGGAGGGCCAGGTGCAGGGGGCCGTGTGGATGGGGCTCGGCCAGGCGTTGAGCGAGGAAACCCGCTACGACAACGGCCTGCCCATGGCCGCCAACATGCTCGACTACCGGGTGCCGACGATCGTCGAATCCCCCGACATTGAGGTGAAGATCGTCGAGAGCGTCGATCCCAACGGCCCGTACGGCGCCAAGGAGGCCAGCGAAGGCGCACTTGCCAGCGTCATCCCGGCAGTCGCCAACGCGGTCTACAACGCCATCCAGCTACGCATGCGGGAGACACCGATGACGCCCGACAGGGTCATGGCCGCCATGGAGCGGCAGGAGCGCGCACAGCGCCGAGGCCGGGCGGGGAGGGCGGCCTGATGGAGTACATGCCGGAACTCCGGCTCATTCGCCCCGCCTCGGTGGCGGAGGCGGTAAGCGCCCGCCGCGACGCCCCCGAAGCCCGGTTGCTCGCCGGCGGCACCGACATCGTGCCCAACATCCGCCGCGGCATCGTAGCACCTGGAACTCTGATCGACGTGTCGGAGATCGCCGAGATGGGCCGAATCGAGGCCGATGGGGACGGTCTCCGCATCGGCGCCGCCGTGACCCTGACTGCTCTCGGCGAGCACCCGGAGGTGCGCGCGCGATATCCCGTGCTCGTCGAGGCGGCAACGAAGGTGGCGGCGCGCACCCACCGCAACGTCGCGACCGTCGGCGGCAACCTCTGTCTCGACACTCGCTGCGTGTTCTATAACCAGAGCGAGTGGTGGCGGCGCAGCAACGACTATTGTTTCAAACACCAGGGCGATGTCTGCCACGTGGCGCCGAAGACCGTCGCCTGCTTCGCGGCGTACAGCGGCGACGTGGCGCCGGCGCTGATCGTCCTGGACGCCGAGGTCGAAATCGCCTCCGCCGACGGCGTCCGCGTCATCCCGTTGCCGGACCTGTACCGGGAGGACGGCCGGGACCACGTGCGGCTCGATCCGGACGAGTTGGTGGTCGCCGTGCGGGTTCCGAACCGGGATGGGTGGCGAAGCGGCTACGCCAAGGCGCGGGTCCGCAGCGCCATCGATTTCCCGCTCGCTGGCGTCGCTGCCGCCGTGCGCCTCGACGACGACGTTGTGGCCGGCGTCCGCGTCGCCCTCACCGGCACCAACCCCAGGCCGCTGCTGGTCGAGGGAACGGAGGCAGTGGTGGGTCAACGCCTTGAGGACGCCGCAATCGCCCGGCTCGTTGACCTGATCCCGAAACAGATTCAGCCGATGACCAGCACCTTCACGCCGCCCGGGTACCGCCGGCGGGTGGTCGCCAACATGACCCGCTCGCTGCTGCGGAGGCTGTCGGCGCGTGTGCGCATCGAAGACGGATGAGCCTCTACGCGCACACCCGAATCAGCGCCGCGGCAGAGTGCTTGCACCGCTTCTCGACAACCCGTATGGCGGCGCGCTTGGCCTCTGAATAGGTGCCGGCGTGACTGTAGGTCACGTCGTCCGGCAGCCAGAAATACCACAGGCGGTAGCCCCGCGGCTTGTGGTTATGCGCCCGGACATAGCGGTCAATGCTGAACTCGATCGTCATCGTCGTCCACGCCCCTCACGTTGAGCCTCCGTATGGCGAGTCATTCGCCCGCCATATCCATAGACGACACCAGGACCCGTGCCGTTCTGGCGTCCGCGTGTCGATCCCCATTATCTCTTGGGGGCCACATGTAGATCATCCCGATGTCGGTGCGGTCAAGGGTCAGGAAGCGGTGCAATGGAATTCTGGCGATAGCGTGGCAAACGCGCAACAAGATCGCCCCTTCAGGCGTCGGCTGTCGCGAACAGTCCGGCAAACGCGCGCGCCA
Source organism: Rhodospirillales bacterium (assembly GCA_016710335.1). NCBI lineage: Bacteria > Pseudomonadati > Pseudomonadota > Alphaproteobacteria > Rhodospirillales > Rhodospirillales bacterium. The sequence goes on along the minus strand of JADJXQ010000007.1, from coordinate 56,777 downwards.
GATCCCGTTGCGAATATGGCTTCAGGATCAAGGGTGTTGCTGTCGGCGTCGGGTAGCCGTGCAAGCTTCCCCGCGGAAAGCCGCTGGCATACGCCACTCTGAGACCGGGGCGAAGCGCCGTCGCCTCAGCCGCCAAGTGCTCGCCGGTCATGGACCCGTCGAGGGTCAGGTCGGTGAACAACAGGTCGATCCGAGGGAGATCTTTGAGGCGTTGCAGCGCCTCCACGGAGCCGTCCACGGCGACCACCAGCATCCCCATGGCGTTCAGCATCTTCACGGCGATTCTGCGCAGCTTGCCGTCATGCTCCACAACCAGAACGGTCTTGCGGTCCAACAGGTCCACGATGGCGCCCGGCGCGACCCCACCTTCTTCCGCCAGGTCTCGAGCCGCCGCTGCGTGTTCGTTTGCCGCTACTGCCGCCTTCGCCTGCGGCAGGAAGAGCTGAACGGACGTTCCCAGTTCTTGGGCGCTGTATACGCAGACATGGCCTCCGGACTGGTGCACGAATCCATAGACCATGCTGAGGCCGAGCCCGCTCCCCTGGCCGATGCCCTTGGTGGTGAAGAAGGGCTCGAAGATCCGCTCGATCGTCTCGGGAGACATGCCCGTGCCGGTGTCCGTCATGGCGAACAGGACATAGGCGCCCTGCCTGACGTCCTCGAATTCTTCCGTATAGGCGCGGTCGAGCACGACGTTCCGAGTCTCCAGGGTGAGCGTCCCGCCGTCCGGCATGGCGTCGCGGGCGTTGACAGCCAAGTTGACCAACGCCCGCTCGAACTCACCGCGATCGGCGAGCGCCGGCCACAGGTCTGCGCTCAACGTCTCGCGGATCTTGACGTTCGAGCCGAACGTTCGCCGCAGCAGGTCCACCATCCCGGAGGCGATCCGGTTGACGTCGATGACTTGCGGGTTGAGCGCCTGCCGACGGCCGAACGCCAGCAAACGATGGGTTAGCTCGGCGCCGCGCTGTGCCGACCACAGGGCATCGGCGACCAGTTCCCGGCACTCCGCATCGAGCCCTTCGCTCTCCTGAAGGAGCTGCAGGTTGCCGAGAATGATGCCGAGCAGGTTGTTGAAGTCGTGGGCAAGGCCGCCGGCCAACTGCCCGATCGCCTCCATCTTCTGCGCCTGGCGCAGATGATCCTCGGTGACCTTGCGCTGGGTGATGTCCTCCTTGACGCACACGAAACTGACGATCTGGCCGCGCGAGTCCTTGACCGGTGCGATGGATGCGAACTCCCAGAACAGGTTTCCGTTTTTCTTCTTGTTGTGAAATTCGCCGCGCCACACCTGGCCGGCGGTGATCGTCGACCACAGACGTTCGTATTCCTCCGGGGGGGTGTGTCCGGATTTGAGGATGCGCGGGTTCTTGCCGACGACCTCCGCCAACCCGTAGCCCGTGACCTCCGAGAATTTCGGATTGACGTACTCGATTCTGCCCTCGACATCGGTGATCACCACCGATGACGGGCTTTGCTCGATCGCCTGAAACATCTTGCTGACGTCGCGCTGGGCGCGCTTGCGGGCGGAAGCGTCCTTTATGATGACAAGGTGTTGCAGCTTGCCGTCCCAGTAGGTGGGCAGCGCCTGCATTTCCGCAAACGCGATGGAGCCGTTGCTCCGTTCGATCTTGATCTCGACCTGCTCGGTGTCGTTCAAGGAATGTTGGAATGGACGTCCATTCATCGATTCGGCAGTCTGCCCGAACAGCCGTTCGGCAGCCTGATTGGCGAAGCGGATGCGGTAGTCGGAGTCGACGATGACGATCCCGAAGGAGCCGGATTCGATCAGTGATCGCCAGCGCGCGTCGCTTTCCTTCAGCCGCTGCTCGTTGCGCCGGCGCGCGCTGATGTCGCGGATGATCCCCGTGAAGTACCGGCTGCCGGCGGCGGTCCACGTCGACACCGAGAGCGACACCGGCAGTTCCGTGCCGTCTTTGCAGACCGCCTCCATCTCGAGGGTCTTCCCCGTCAGGTGGGTCTGGCCCCCCTCGACCGCGAGTTCAAGTCCGATCCGGTGGCGCTCGCGGTAACGCTCGGGCACCAGCGACAGCAACGGCTGGCCGACGATCTCCTCCTCCGTGTAGCCGAAGATGCGTTCGGCCGCCTTGTTCCACAGCACGACGGTGCCCAACGCGTCGATCGAGATGATTGCGTCGCCGGCCGTCTCGGTGATGCTCCGAAACCGCTCCTCGCTTTCCCGCAGCGTCTCTTCGGTCCGCTTCTGCTCGGTCACGTCCTCGAACAGCGACACCACCTCGCCGCTCGGCAGCTTGCATACGAAGCTCTTGCGCCAGCCGGACACATGATCGCTCTGGAAGAAATTGATGGGATAGTGCTCCGACTGACCCGTCCGCCAAACCCGCTTCAAGAGGTCGAAGTAACCGGTATCGCGTGCGCTGCCTTCGCCGACGCGGCGACCCAGCAGATCCTGTCTGCGGACATGATCGATCGCTTCTGCGCCTCGATTGAGGTCCGTGAGTACGAAGTCCGCCCCACCGCCGACGGGTTCGTAGACGGCGGCGCCGCTGCTCATGTTTTCAAACAACTCGCGAAAGCGGGATTCGCTCAAGCGGACCTGGCGGATGATGGGCTCGCCTACGCGGAAGAACAGCGCTGCGCCTCCGGCAATGGTGATCATGGCAATGGCAAGGACGGCGCCGCCCGCCTTGAAGAAGGGTTCGTGGATCTCTGCGAGGTCGATCTTGGCGACGATACCGAGGTTCAGAATCCCGACCGGTTCGTGCGCCGCCAGCACGGTCTCGCCGCGATAGTCCTGGCCGATGATGGTTCCCGACGCCCCCGACAGTGCGCGGCGCATCGGCTCGGCGAGGCCGGACCGAATGGCCACGGGGTCGGGCTGGTTGTCCTCGGAGTGCCGTTGGCGCAGCACAAACACGATGGAATCGCCTTCCCGTTTGGCAAGCGTGAACTCCCCGGTGTTGCCGAGCCCCTGGATCTGGAGCCGCTCATAGGCATCGGTCACCTGCGCCAGCGTCGCCGCCGCGACGCTGCCCGGTGATGTTTCAGTGCGCTCGGCACTTCGCGCCATGGCCTCCAACAGACGCGCCTGACTCTGCGCCATCTCGGCGAGGCGGTCGCGCTGTTGATCGACGGAGGTCTGGTAGAGAATGCCGATCGACGTGGCGCCGATGATCAACGCCACGCCGGCCATGATCACGATTAAGAGAATGAACCGCTTGTATTCGCCCATCACTGCCATCTCCGCACGACCGTCGCCTATCCTGATATGCTTCTTGAACGCGGCCAACAACAAAGCCGGCGCTGTGGCCGCGGGCGGAACCAACCGATCCGGTTCGTGTTCTTCCAAAGAGCGCGGGAGGGGAGGATGCGGTCGCGGGTGGAAACGGGCGCTGCAAGGTTCGGCGGTCGCGCAGCGGGCGCTGCGAGGCTTGGGCTTGGCGCAGCGGTCGCTGCGAGGCCTGGGCTTGGCGCAGCGGTCGCTGCGACGGCGGCGACGCTCGCAGGTTGCAGCGGCGGAGCGCTGGATCCGGCGGGAGACGGCGCGGCCCGAACCGCGCAGCTGTTCTGGGGCATGACGATTGCCGCAGCCGTGATCTGGGTGCTGGTGGTCGGCTTGGCGGTCTACGCCGCCCGTGCCCGGGCGGTACAGGAGGTCGCCGGCGTATCCCGGTGGCTGATCATGGGCGGCGGGATCGCCGTGCCCACCGTGCTGCTGGGCGGCCTTCTCGCTTACGCTCTATGGATGATGGCTGATCTCCGATCCCCGGCGAGCGGTGAACTCCGCATCTCCGTCACCGGCGAGCAGTGGTGGTGGCGGGTGCGCTATTGGCCGGCGGGATCCGAGCGTCCCATCGAGAGCGCCAACGAGGTGCGTCTGCCGGTCGGCCGCCGCATCGAGTTGGAGATGGCGAGCGCCGACGTCATTCATTCGTTCTGGATCGCGCCGCTGGGCGGCAAGGTCGACATGATCCCCGGCCGGATCAATCGCATGGTGCTGGAGCCGACGGAGACCGGGACGTTCCGCGGCGTCTGCGCCGAGTACTGCGGCGCCTCCCACGCCCTGATGGCGTTCGGCGTCCAGGTGATGGAGCCCGCCGCCTTCGATGCCTGGCTGCAACGGGAAGCCGGGACTGCGGCGGCGCCCGAACAACAAGCCGCCCGTGCCGGTCAGGACGCCTTCTTGTCCGCCGGTTGCGGGTCCTGCCACACCATTCGCGGGACGCCGGCAACGGGGGTCATCGGACCGGACCTGACCCATGTCGGCAGCCGCTTGACCCTCGCCGCCGGCATCCTTCCCAACGACGTCGACGCCTTCGTGCGCTGGATAAGCGCGACGGACGAGGTCAAGCCGCGCGCCCGCATGCCGGCCTTCGGCGCGCTTGGAGAAAAGGACTTGAACGCCATCGCCGTCTACCTGGAGAGCCTGCAGTGACGATGGGCGCAGAGGACGCACCTGCCGGCGCTGCGCAAGACGACGTGGCGCTCCGCGAGGCGCAGGCTGAACGCCTGCTGCGCGCCTGGAAGACGCCGACCGGCTGGCGCTACTGGTCGGCGGTAAACAACTCTGAGATCGGCCTCTGGTACATGGCGGCCTCCTTCCTGTTCATGCTGTTCGCGGGCGTGCTCGGGCTCATGATGCGCGTCCAGTTGGCGACGCCGGGCGCCGACTTTCTCTCGGCGGAACTCTACAATCAGGTCTTCACCCTGCACGGCACGATGATGATGTTCCTTTTCGCCGTGCCGCTGTTCGAGGCGTTCTCCATCGCCATCCTGCCGCAGATCCTATGCTCCCGCGACCTGCCGTTCCCGCGCCTGTCGGCATACGGTTTCTGGTCGTTCGTGATCGGCGGCGTCTTCGTGTCCGGCTCGATCTTCTTCGGCGCGGCGCCGGCGGGGGGATGGTTCATGTATCCGCCGCTGACGACCCAATACGCGGCGTCCGAGTACGGCCCGGACATCTGGCTTCTCGGCCTAAGCTTCATCGAGATCGCGTCGATCGCCGCGGCGGTGGAACTGATCGTCGGGGTCCTCAAGTGCAGGCCGCCGGGGATGCGCCTCAACCTGATGCCGCTCTACTCCTGGTACGTCCTCGTGGTTGCCGGGATGATCCTGTTCGCGTTCCCGCCTTTGATCGCGGGCGACCTTCTCCTCGAGATGGAGCGCGCCTTCGATTGGCCATTCTTCGATGCGACGCGGGGCGGCGATCCGTTGCTCTGGCAGCACCTCTTCTGGATCTTCGGGCACCCGGAGGTCTACATCATATTCCTGCCCGCAGTCGCCCTGGTGGCGATGATCGTCCCCACCTTCGCGCAGCGACCGATTGTCGGCTACTCGTGGATCGTGCTCGCCGCGGTCGGCACCGGCTTCCTCAGCTTCGGGCTCTGGGTCCACCACATGTACACGACGGGCCTCCCGGGGATATCGCTCGGCTTTTTTTCGGCGGCTTCGACGGCGGTCGCGATACCGACGGGCGTTCAGATCTTCGCGTTCATCGCGACCATGCTCGCCGGCCGCGTCATCCTCGCGGTGCCGATGCTCTACGTCGGCGGGGCGCTCGCCATCTTCGTCATGGGCGGGCTCACCGGGGTGATGGTGGCGCTGGCGCCGTTCGACTGGCAGGCCCACGACACCTACTTCGTGGTCGCCCACTTCCACTACACGCTCATCGGCGGCATGCTGTTCCCGGTGATCGGCGGAATCTACTACTACTATCCGTCCATCTCCGGCCGCAAGCTCTCGGACACCCTCGGCCGCAACGCGTTCTGGATCCTGTTCGTCGGATTCAACCTGACCTACTTCCCGATGCACATCGCCGGCCTCGACGGGATGCCGCGCCGGGTGTTCACCTACCCGAGCGGGCTCGGCTGGGAGTGGCCGAACGCGATCGCGACCGTCGGCGCCTTCGTCTTCGCTTTTGGCATCCTGATCGTCGTCTGGGACGTAATCCGCCCCAAGAAGCGCCAGGGGTGGTCGGCGCGCAACCCGTGGAACGCCGGGACCCTCGAGTGGCTAGCCGAAATGCCCGGCAAGCCGTGGGGCGTGCGCTCGGTGCCGCTGATCCGGAGCCGCTATCCGCTGTGGGACCAGCCGGACTTGATGCGTAACGTCGACGAGGGCCGGTACTACCTTCCAGACGCCCAGGAGGGGAAGCGCGAGACCATGGTGACCTCGGTGCTCGATGGCGATCCTGTCCAGTGCCTCAGGGTGCCGGGTCCGACCTTCAAGACCATGATCGCCGCCGCGTTCACCGGCGGGTCCTTCATCTTTGCGACCTTCCATTGGTACATCGCCGCCGTGGTCAGCGGCGCCCTCGCGGTTGCGATGATTCTCAACTGGCTCTGGACCGGCACGGCGGTCATTCCGGAAAGGCCGCGGAAGGATGTCGGTCTCGGCCTGGTCCTGCCGACGTACGGGTCGGGTCCGGCTTCGGTCGGGTGGTGGGCCATGTTCATCACCATGATCGGCGACCTCACGGCGTTCGGCGGACTGGTGTTCGGCTACTTCTTTTTCTGGACGATTCACCCTGACTTTCCGCCGGAAGGGCAGGGGGCGCCGGGGCTCGGCTGGCTGACGCTCGGCCTCGCGTCGCTCGCCGCAGGGTGGGCGGCGACGCTCGGCGGCCGGTTGCTGAACGCCCGTGGCGCAATCCGCGCGATGCGCCTTGCGACCGGCGCCGGAGCGGCGCTTGCGCTGGCGGGAGGTGCGGGACTGCTGGCGGGGCCGTGGGCGGCGGGGCTCGACCCCACCCTGCACTCGTACCCGGCAACCGTGTGGGTGGTGGTGATGTGGGTGGCGATCCACGCCGCGGTCGGGGCGCTGATGAACCTCTACTGCTTGGCCGGCAGCGTTGCCGGGCGGCTCACCCCCGAGTACGACATCGACATCTGGAACGTTGCGCTCTACTGGCACTTTCTCATGGTGACGGCGGTCATCGCGTATGCGGTGGTCGGCCTGTTCCCGCTGGCGACATGACCGAAAGGACAGGTGCCATGCGCGAGATGCTGCGAGACGCCTTCGATGCCGACACCCACGATGAGCAGAGCCAGTGGGACCTGATCATCGGCCCCACCGTCTGGGCGGCGCACTTCCTCCTGAGCTATGTCACGGCTGCGGTGTTCTGTGCCAAGGTGGGAGGAGATCTGGCGCCGGTACGCCTCGCAGTCGCGGCCTACACCGCGGTGGCGCTGGCAGTGATCGGCTGGGCCGCATGGCGCGCTTGGCTTACATGGGGTGGAACCGTTGCAAAGCGGCCGCCGTTGTCGCGGCACACGGTCGGCGAACGTCGACGGTTCATCGGCTTGGCGACGCTCTTGCTGTGCATCCTCAGCGCCATCGGCACGGTGTTCGACGCCCTGCCGGCATTGATTTTCGAGACGTGTCGATGATGCGCCCGGCGCCGCTCGCCCGGCCGATGACGCGCTCGCTGCCGCTTGTCGCGGGAGTCGCGGCCCTGGCCGCAGCCTGGTCGGGACTGCCGGCGATGATGTTTGGACACGGCTTCTCTGCGCATATGACGGCCCATCTGACGGTGGTGTGTGTTGCAGCGCCGCTGATCGCGCTGGCGCTGGCGGGGGCGCGGCTCGATCCGGTGCGCGTCGCGCCGGTGCTGTTTGCGGCCATACCGGCGTCGTTGTTCGAGTTGGCGGTGGTCTGGGGCTGGCATGCGCCGGCCCTGCACGACGCGGCGCGGCAGGCGTCGGCGATGCTGGTGTTGGAGCAGGCGTCGTTTCTGCTGGCGGGGCTCGTGTTGTGGCTCTCGGTCCTGAGCGGACCCGGCGGTGACGGTGTCGCGGCCCGGAACAGGACCGCTGCCGGCGTCATCGCCTTGCTGCTGACCTCCATGCACATGACGTTGCTGGGAACCCTTTTGGCCCTGGCGCCGCGGCCCCTCTACGGCGAATCCCATGGGCTGGCGGCGGGCGTGGGCTTGGCCGATCAACAGCTCGGCGGGACCCTGATGCTGATCGTGGGCGGCGCCACCTATCTGGCGGGAGGGCTGGCTTTGGCGGCGCGGCTGCTGCGCGCGGAGCCGGAGCGCGTTCATGCAGCGGCGAAGGCGGGTGCGCCATGAAGGGCGCGACGAAGCGGCGGCTCCTGTGGCTGACGGGTGCGGCGGCGGCGATCGGCGCTGCCGGGTTCCTGGTCGCGTGGTCCGGCATCATCAACGTTGGCGCCAGCACCGGCCACTGGGCGATCACGAGCTGGTTCCTGCACTTCTCCATGCGCCAGTCGGTGGAAACCCACGCGCTCGGGATCGAGGCGCCGGCCCTCGACGATCCGGGGATGGTCCTGCGCGGCGCGGGGCACTACGCCACCGGCTGCGCCGCCTGCCACGGCGCGCCCGGCCAGCCGCAGTCGCCGGTGGCGCTGGCCATGACGCCGCCGCCGCCGGTGCTGGCCGAGACACTCCACAAGTGGGAGCCGGAGGAGCTGTTCTGGATCGTCCGCAACGGCGTCAAGATGACGGCGATGCCGGCCTGGGTGGCGTTCGGGCGCGAGGACGAGGTGTGGGCGATGGTGGCGTTTCTGCTGCGCCTTCCGGACATGGAACCCGCCGAATACCGCCGGCTGGCCTTTGGGAGGGATGAAGCCGGCGGCGATGCAGCCGGCGGCGATGGGGCGGCGGCGGAGGCGCGCACGGAGACCGGCAGCGTCAGCCCGGCGGCGTTGACGCCGGGAACCTTGGACGAGATCGGCGGCGGCGAGGCTTTGGCCAACTGCGCCCGCTGTCATGGCCGCGACGGCGCCGGCAGGGGCGAAGGGGCGTTTCCGCGGCTGACCGGCCAGAGCGAGGCCTACCTTCTCGCCTCGCTCGAGGCGTACGCGGCGGGCCGCCGCTACAGCGGCTTCATGCAGCCGGCCGCGGCCGGGCTGTCGGAGGAGGAGATGCTGGCGCTGGCGGCGCACTTCGCCGATGCCGAGGCGCCGGCGGTTCCCGACCCGGGCGAGCCGGCGCTGGTTGCGCGCGGCCGCGACATCGCCACCCAGGGTGCGCCCGCCGACGGCGTGCCTGCCTGCGCCGTCTGTCACGGCCCTCTACCAGACGGACGATCCGTCCAGCCGCATCCGCTCTATCCGCGGCTCGCCGGCCAGCGCGCCGGCTATCTGGAGCAGCAGCTCCGGGCCTGGCAACAGGACACCCGCGGCGGCACGCCGTTCGCCCACATCATGCGGACGATCGCCGCCCGCATGAGCGACGATCAGATCCGGGCCGTGACGCTCTACTACCAGTCCCTGGCGCCTCAACCGTCGGCGGCGGCGCCGGGAAGCGGAGGGTAACGGCGCCGGTTCCGGGCCGCGTACGTCCTGACGTTGGTGGCCACCGAGACGCTGAGCGCACCAACGGTTGCAGGGACGGCTCCCTCCCTTCAAGCTGAACTTGAACAGTGGTGTGGGAACGGGGCGGGAACATTGTATTGCAAGCCATTGATTTCCCGTCTTTGGACTTCGAAACGCCCAAGCCTGTAGTGGAACATTTTCGACGATATGGCGTTTTCAGTTGATGTTTTCAGGATTTTCGAGAACAACATCCGGCATGTTCGTGCGTGAGAAGACAGCCCGGGGTCATCGCTACCCTGTATCTGGTGGAGAGCATCCGCGAGGGCGACCGGGTTCGGCAGCAGATCGTCCGCGCGTTGGGGCGCAAGGATGCGTTGGCGGCGAGCGGTGAGCTGGACCGGCTGATCGCCTCGCTGGCCAGGCATTCCGAGCGGGCGATGATCCTCTCCGGACATGGAAGCCGGGCGGATCGCCTGCACCCGGATCGGCGGGCCGTTGTTGTTTGGCCGGCTGGGGATCGACTGGCCATTCCTGAGGTTCTGGCCGATCTCCTGGATGGCCGCGGCTTCGGCTTCGACGTCGAGCGCGCGGTGTTCGTCGCCGTTCTGCACCGCCTGTTCGTCTCCGGCTCGGATCGGTCTTGCGAGACATGGATGGCGGACTACGCCATCCCCGGCGCAGCCGAGTTGCAGCTGCACCATTTCTACCGCGCGATGGCGTGGCTGGGCGAGGAGAGCGAACCGGCGGGCCGAGGGCGCGCTTGCACCCCGGTGCGTCAAGGACCGGATCGAGGAGCAGTTGTTCGAGCGCCGGCGGAATCTGTTCAGCGAGCTGTCGCTGGTGTTCATGGACACCACCACCCTGTCGTTCCACGGCGCCGGCGGCGAGACCTCGGCGCCCATTCCAAGGACCACCGCCCGGACCTCAAGCAGATGGTGCTGGCGGTGGTGATGGACGGCGAGGGACGGCCGCTGTGCACCGAGATGCTGCCCGGCAACACCGCCGACGTCACCGTGCTGCTGCCGATCATGGACCGGCTGCGCGAGCGCTTCATGGTGGGGCGGGTGTGCGTCGTCGCCGATCGCGGCATGATCTCGGCGGCGACGATCGAAGCTCTGGAGGAGCGCAAGCTGGAGTACGTCCTCGGAGCGCGCGAGCGCTCGAGCCGGCTGATCCGCGAGGTCGTGCTCAAGGACGAGGCTCCCTTCACCCCACTGGTGATCGAGCGGGTCCGTGGCGAAACCCAACTCTTCGTCAAGGAGGTCAGGGCCGAGGGCGTCCGCTATATCGTCTGCCGCAACGAGGCCGAGGCGGAGAAGGAAAAGGAGCGACCGCCAGGCCATCGTCGCCGGGCTGGAGAAGCAACTGAAGAAGGGGTGACAAGGCGCTGATCGGCAACTCCGCCTATCGGCGCTATCTGCGCCGGGTGCAAAGCGAGGGCGGCCGGAGCGAGCCCGCCTTCGAGATCGACCCCGGCAAGCTCGCCGACGAGGCCCGCTACGACGGCATTTCCGTCCTGCGCACCAATGCCCGCATCACCCCGCTGCAGGCGGTGCTGCGCTACCGAGACCTCATCCAGGTCGAGGACCTGTTTCGCCGGGCCAAGGCGATCCTTCGCACCCGGCCCATCTATCATTCCTCCGATGCCGCCATCCGCGGCCACGTGTTCTGCTCGTTCCTCGCCCTCGTAATCCAGAAGGAGCTGGCCGACCGCCGCCGCGCCGCCGGGTTGGCTGTCGAATGGGAGAGGCTCCTGCGCGACCTCGATCGGCTGCAGGAAGCCACCATCGACAAGGACGGAAAGCGCATCACCACTCGCACCGCCGTCACCGGACAAGTCGGACGTGTCTTCCAGGCCGCCGGCGTCGCCCTGCCGCCCAACCTGCGCGAATACACCCCCGCCTGACCCCTTCCGTCCCCTCACACAACCCCGAAATGTAGTGCAAACACCCGACGCCGCCGACGTAACTCGCTGACGTGAAACAATCTTTCCAAAGCCACTGTTCAACTTGGGTCAAGGTGTGACCGGGTTATAGCCGTTTGTGTGGCGGTTCGGGGCCGTCTTGTACGTGCGGCTCGGGGTCAAGCCCTTGAATCAATTGCATTTGTGTCCGTTTGCACGTTCGAAATGTATGCAGAAGTGCTCCGATGTATGCAAAACCGCGGTCAAGTGCTTGATTCCGCAAGACTCAACCTCTAATTGCAGTCAATGCTGGGCTCAGGAGGATCGGCCGCGTCGCAGTTCCTGAACAATATACGAACAAGCGCCCGACGTGCAACAACTCGTATGCCGGAACAGCCGCAGGCAATGTCGGCAACCGGCAACCTGTGGTAAGCCACAGCCGGCGCGGTTGCCTGGATGCGAAGCCGGATCCAGACCCAAAAGCAGACCGTCAAGGTTTCTGCCGGGGCGGCAAACTTTGACCATTGCCGACCCCGACCGGCCCATGTGGCGCGTGGTGAGCCCGTGTCCGCTGTCGTAGAATGCGGACGAACCTGCAACGGAGCCGCTTCGACGCGATATAGCCAGGGGCAGCCTTACCAACTGTGGTTCGGCGCCAGCTTCTCGACTACCTTCGTTATTGCGTCAAGCTGCTTCGGAATTTTCTGCAACTCATAGAGGGTTCGTGTTGCTTCTTCGTCGTAGCTACCCGAGTGTGACCGACCGTCTAGCCTGAAGGTCCGCCTGCATCGATGCCTCGACGAATCCTGAAAAGCGATGATGCCTGTGTATTCCTCGTCCGGGTGGGCTTTGAAAAACTGAGAAGTCGGGCCGATGATCTGCGAAATACTCTCTCCCGGCAGGAGAACGGAAATTGCCGGTCTCTCTCCGGTCTTGGTGAATCCAATTGTTTTGCCCTTGTGGTCCTTTAGCTCTGTATTCCACTCAAGACTGACGTTGTGCGCGGGCGTGCCACCCGTGTTCTTAACTCTCAAGAGGACCAAACAGTATCGGCTCGTGAAGTCGAACGCGGGATAAGGGTTCGGTTTCTGCGCATCTTCCTGAAGCTCGACCACCCGCCGGCTCGACCAAGCCGATATGACCGACGTAATAACGGCTAACCCCGCTGCGGCAGTGGCCCATGTTTCTGGCTTGTCTGGACCGTGCACGATCAATGCAACGGCCGGTACAACCAGAGCCGCGCCGAAGGCGACGGTCAAGGTTAGACGCGCAAACAACCGTCCGATGTTGAGCCTGTCATTCACAGTGGCAAAATACCATAGCGCTGGGGATTTAGCCGAGGTTATTCATGGGCAAACAACGTAGCTGCCGGCGGGTGTCCGAGAACCCTTAACAAGCTCGCTGGTTTGCGCCATATCCTGTGGTAGTCCGTAGGCAGGGGACGAGCGGGCCGAACTCGTGAAACCCGACTCTCGACCGAAGCTCGTAGCTCGTAGCTCGTAGCTCGTAGCTCGTAGCGTAGGTCGGAATAGCCGCAGGCGTATTCCGACGCATGACGCATGAAGCCGATCGAGTATGCTGACGAGAAGCACGGAGTTGACTGATGCCCGATTTTCGTCGTCATCGCGTGCCGGGCGGCTGCTATTTCTTCACCGTTAATCTCCTGGAGCGGCGCGGCAACACGTTGCTCACCGACCGGATCGACCTGTTGCGCGACGCGGTTCGGCGAGTTCGGCAAAGCCGTCCCTTCAGGATCGAAGCGTGGGTCGTGCTTCCCGATCATTTGCACGCCGTTTGGACACTGCCGCCGGGCGACGACGACTTTTCGACCCGCTGGCGTCTGATCAAGACCGCCTTCGTACGCGGCTTGCCAAAGACGGAGCGGTTGTCGTGCGTCCGTCGCGCAAACGGCGAACGCGGCATCTGGCAGCGCCGCTTCTGGGAGCACGCCATCCGCGACGACGAGGATTTCGGGGCGCACGTGGACTACGTGCATTTCAATCCGGTCAAGCATGGCCTCGCCGCCGCTCCCGCGGATTGGCCCTTCTCAACCCTCAAGTCCTGCGTCCACCGCGGCTGGTATCCGGACGATTGGATCGGCAGCGACGTCGAGGATCTCCAAGCCGGCGAACCCGGCGGGTGAACCCATGCGTCGGAATACGCCTACGGCTATTCCGACCTACGCGGGCTGGAGGCCAAGGAGGCCTATGCAAAAGCGTTTCACGCCCATGCATCGGAGCCAGGATACGACACCAGTAAGCTCGAAGCCATCATGGATGGGATCGTCGACGCGGCCGTTGACATCGCGGCAGCGCTCGCAGAAGGCGAGCCTTAATCGCCGTAGTGCCTGGAAAACCGAAACCCTTAGATTTCTGCCCTGGCCACAAAGCTCCGTTTTTGTCCGCCTGACGGATGTCCGCTCATGAAAGGCAGTTTCATCGTCAATCGGGACCGCATAGGGTCAACAGCGCTGGTTAGGGCGAGTACGGAGGTAGGTCAGTAGCCAAAGGTCGAGCTGACGAAGCCCATCAGAAAGCAAACCTTCACGTTTTGACTTCCCGTGCTTACAATAGCCGCTTGGCTAACGGAGTGGTCCGGTGTTCGATATCAGTTCTCCCGAAGCGCTTTTTCGCGTCATCCGCCGGAACGCGAACACTCTTCGCGGTCAAACTGCCAAGGAGTCCGACCGCCTTCTGTTTGTGATCTTCGGCCTGAACCACTTGCGAGAGTGGATCGCGCCAGGCTATAGCAATCGGCCACTACCCCGTTCACCGACCAATGATAACGAACGATTTTTCGAATCAATTTGGTCGTGTACATCATTTCAGTTGATCAAGGAGTTATGCAACCACACCAAGCACCTCAGGCCGATCGGATTGGAGCGCACGGGATACGGCCTGAATATCAGCGATTGGCCGGATATCGGTTCCGTCGAGAGCTTCGCTGCTGGCCCCCCAACGAGCTACGAGATTGACGGTAAGGATGTGCTTGAGGCCGTGGAAGAGGTAATTGAGTTTTACAAACGGCGATGGTTCGATCGGCACCGAACGCAACCAGTATGATCTGAGCGCTACCAATGTCGCAATCGGGTCATCAGCCGCAATTTTCTTCGCCTGCGCGTGTTACCGCTATCGTCACCGAAAGTCGCCTTCCGGCAAGCGTACTGCACAGCGATTTGCCACGTCGGCTCGTGGCTGATCCGGAGCATTTCGGCGTCGCGTTTGGATGGGGCAAGCATGGCCTTGCCGCCGCGCCCGCGGATTGGCCGTACTCCACGTTCAAGTCCTACGTCCGCCGCGGCGGGTATCCACTCGATTGGATCAGCAGCGGCGTCCGTGATGTCCAAGCAGGCGAACGCGGCCGATGAACCCGTGCGTCGGAATACGCCTACGGCTATTGCGACCTGCTCGAGAGCCGTGCCCGATTTTGGGTGATGGGTGATCAAGCGGCGGCGTGCGGAGCCTGCGCGGCGTGACCGGCAGCCATGCCGGCAATTTTCTTGACGTGGGTTTTCGCACCCGCGAAACTCCATATCGGCGATGGTTCCCCGAGGACGGGGAGTCAACAGGGAACACGGTGCGGCGCCTGATGAGGGGCCAAAGCCGTGGCTGCCCCCGCAACTGTCAGCGGTGAACCGCTGCCCACGACACGCCACTGGGAAACCGGGAAGGCAGGGCAGGCGGTAACGACCCGCGAGCCAGGAGACCTGCCATCGCCGGCGTCGCCCTGCTTGTGATCGGGGTGTATCACGAGCGCGGATCTCCGGAGCGGTGACGCACTGACACTGCGGTTTGCTGTGGGGGTTCTGCTGTGGGCGCTTATGGGGACATCGTCCCTCGACTCGGCACGAAGGATTAGGGCAGCGCCCATGGGGCGCCAAGCCACTCCGTGACTGAGCCGGTCTTCAGTCCAGTCTTCAGGTTCAGCACATCGCAGACGTGACGCGGCCGGTCCGCGCCTGCATCAGGCGTGGGCGCGTTCGCAATAGGCTGAACCAGTCTGGAGACGGAGTCTGCAATGGGTACTGTCGCGGGACGAAGAGCAAAGAACAATGGTAAGACGCAAGGAGAGCGTGGCGCGCGGAGCGTCGCCGCGGCGATACTCGCGGTCGTGACGATGGCGGGATCAGCCGGGGCAGCCGGCGCCGAAGATGGCGACGCCATGGTGGCGCAGGTGGCCGGCGGAGGAACTGCCGATCCGGATGGCGCGACGCCCAGGGCCACGACGTTGGCGCCGGTGGTTGTCACCGCCACCCGCTATCCGGTCGAGGCCAAGACCGTCGGCAGCACGGTCACCGTCATCACCGGCGAGGAGCTTCGGAAGAAACAGACGCCGCTGGCGCTCGACGCGCTCCGGGATGTGCCGGGATTGTCGGTGAGCCGCAACGGGCCGGTGGGGGCGCAGACACAGGTGCGCATCCGCGGCGGCGAGGGCAACCACACCCTGGTGATCATCGACGGGGTCAAGATCAACAATCCCGCCGCAGCCAACAACGCCGACATCGGCGACATCCTGGCGAGCGACATCGAGCGCATCGAAGTGCTGCGCGGGCCGCAGGCGACGCTCTATGGCAGCAACACCATCGGCGGCGTCATCAACATCATCACCCGCCGCGGCGAAGGACCGGCGACGGTGCGCAGCGAGATCGAGGGCGGGTCGTTCGGCACCGTCGCCGGGCGCGCCAGCATCGGCGGCGGCGACGAACGCGCCAACGCCTACGTCGGCATCAGCGGGTTGCACACCGACGGCGTCAACGCGTCGCGCTTCGGGGACGAGGAGGACGGCTACGACAACATCACCGTCAACAGCCGCGCCGGCGTCAACCTGACCGACAACATCGAGATCACCGGCTCGCTCCGCTACGTCGACACGACCTTGCAGTTCGACGACTTCGGCGCAGCAACCGAACCGGGGACCAATATCATCATCCCCAACGACGCCGATCTGGAACAGGACACCTCGAGCCTCTCCGGGCGGCTTCAGGGCAAGCTCACCCTGCTCGACGGCGCCTGGGACCATATCGTCGGCTTCTCCGGACTCCGCACCACCAACGACACCTTCACGGACGGCGCCAAGACGGCGTTCTTCGACGCGGAAAAGACCATCCTCGACTACCAGTCCAACTTCTTTTTCGACACGCCGTCGATTGCCGACGCCGCGCACGGCCTGACGTTTCTCGTGGAGCGCGAGAGCGAAAGCGCCGAGAGCGCTGCCGCCGGCAGTCCCTCGATCGACACCACCGGCATCGCCGGCGAATACCGGCTGACCTTGTGGGACAGACTGTTCGTCACCGGCGGCCTCCGCCACGATTTCAATGACCAGTTCGAGGACGCCACATCGCCGCGGGTGACCGCGGCCTACCTGCACCGCGACACGGCGACGCGCCTCCACGGGAGTTGGGGCGAGGGTGTCCAAAACCCGACCGTGGCCGAGCTTTTCGGGTTCTTCGGCACTTTCATCGGCAACCCGGATCTCAAGCCGGAAAATTCGGTGGGATGGGACGCCGGGATCGAGCAGTCGCTGTTCGGCGACCGCGTCACCGCCGACTTGACATATTTCAACAACCGCATCCAAGACTTCATCTCGTCGGAGTTCGTGCCGGCGCTGGGGGTGAGCCGGCCGATCAACCTCGAGGGGACCACCAGGGTGCAGGGGGTTGAGGTGTCGCTCTCGGCCGAAATCGTCGAGAACCTGACGCTGTCGGCCGCCTACACCTACACCGACAGCGAGGATCCCGACGGTGCGGAACTGACCCGCCGGCCGCAGCACATGGCCAGCGCCAACCTCAACTACGGGTTCATCGCCGACGAAGACGGGCGCAACCGGGCCAATGTGAACCTCGACGTTCGCTATACCGGGGATCGAGAGGATCTCGTCTTTCTGTCGCCGACATTCGAGAGCGAGCGGGTGACGCTCGACTCCTACGCGCTCGTCAACCTCGCGGGCAGCTACGAGCTTGTTCCCGGCCTGGCGGTGATCGCCCGGGTCGAGAACCTGTTGGACGAGGACTACGAGGACGTGTTCGGCTTCCAGACGCCAGGCATCGGCGTCTACGGCGGCGTACGCGGAACCCTGCAATTCTGAACGGGTCGGTCCTGATGATGGCAAGACAACACATGATGCCATCGATCACCGAGAGGAGTAGCGGAGTGACGCTCCCCGTCGGCGCGACCCTCTCCCGCATCCGGGAGAGGGTCCTTCGCGGCAGTCGTGTCCTTCGTCGTATCCTTCTTCGTATTGTTTTGGCGGCGGCTTTCGCCTCCGTTGCCGCGGTCGTCTTCGGCGCGCCCGCCGAGGCCAAGCCGGCGCGCATCGTTTCGATCAACCTCTGCACCGATCAGTTCGTCCTGGCCCTCGCCGACCGGGAGCGGATCCGCTCCCTCAGCTACCTCGTGGCGGAACCGGACGAGTCGCCGGCGGTCGAGCAGGCGCGGGGTCTGCTGCTCAACCACGGCCGATCCGAGCAGATCCTGCCGCTCGAGCCGGACCTGATCGTCGCGGGGCTCTATTCGCCGCGCCCGACCCGCCTGTTGCTGCGGCGGTTGGGGTACGATGTGGTCGAGTTCGGCCTGTCCAACTCGCTTGCCGACGTCCGGGATCGGATCCGCCAGAAGGGGGAGGCGCTCGGCGAGACCCAGCGCGCCGAGGCGCTGATTCGGACGTTCGACGCGCGGCTGGACGCGGCGCGGCCGGATGCGGATGGCCCGCGGCCAACGGCGCTCTACCTGCAACCCGGCGGTTACACGTCGGGGCGCAACTCCCTCATCGATGACATCATCGTGCAAGCGGGACTGATCAACCTCGGCGCGCAGTTCGGGTTTGAAGGTCCCGGCCGGGCGCCGTTGGAGAGCATGCTTGCCGCGGATCCCGACATTCTCATCACCCAGGAGGAGAAGCCGCGGGTGCCGGCGCTTGCGTACGATGTGTTGAACCATCCGGCGATCGCGGCGCTGACGGCGCGGGCGCATCGGGTGACGGTGCCGATGCGCTACTGGATCTGCGGCGTGCCGGAGACGCTGCGCGCCGTCGAGATCCTGGCCGAGGCGCGGCGCCGCGTCGTGGCGGACGCGGAACAAGGCGTCGTGGCGGAGGCAGGGCAATGACCGCTGTGGTTGTCGGCGCCCGGTACCGGCCGATGCCCGGCTGGATCGTTCCTTCGGGTTTGATCGCCGCGCTGGCGGCGCTGCTGGCGGCGTCGCTGTTCGCGGGGGCGGTGGCCATTCCGCCGCAGACCATCGCCGAAGCGCTGCTGGGGCGGAACCAGACGGTGTTCGACGTGATCGTCTGGGAGTTGCGGGTGCCGCGCTCCCTCCTGGCCGCCATGGTCGGCGCCAGCCTCGGCCTTTCCGGCGCCGTGCTGCAGGGGCTGCTCCGCAATCCGCTGGCGTCGCCCGACATCGTCGGTGTCTCGGCGACCGCGGCCCTCGGGGCGGTCGTCGCGTTCTACTCGGGCTTGGCGGCGGCGTTTCCGCTGGCGCTGCCGCTCTGTGGCATGCTCGGCGCCGCGGCTTCGGCCGGCCTGCTGATGGCTTTGGCCGGGCGCAACACCAGCACGCTCACCCTCATTCTGGCCGGCGTCGCCGTCAACAGCCTGGCGGGCGCGGTGACCTGGCTGGTGCTCAACCTGACGACCAACCCCTACGCAGCGACCGAAATCGTGTTCTGGATGATGGGCTCGCTCACTGACCGCACCTTCCAGCACGTGGGCGTCGCCGCGGCGCTGATGATACCCGGTTGGGCGCTGATGGCGAGCGTCGGCAAGGGCCTCGACGCCCTGAGCCTCGGCGAGGAGGCGGCGTCGAGCATGGGCGTCAACCTCAGTCGCTTGCGCTGGCTGGCGGTGCTGGGAACGGCGCTTGCGGTGGGCGCCGCGGTGTCGGTCAGCGGCATCATCGGCTTCGTCGGGCTCGTCGTCCCGCACGTTCTGCGGCCGCTGGTCGGCTACCAGCCGAGCCGGGTCCTGCCGGTGAGCGCGCTCGGCGGCGCCGTGCTGCTGGTCGCGACCGACATCGCGGTGCGGCTGTTCCCGATCGGCCCGGAACTCCGGATCGGCGTGGTGACGGCGCTGTTCGGCGCCCCGTTCTTCCTGGTGCTGCTGCTGCGGATGAGGAGCACGTCGTTGTGACGACGCTGGCGATCGAGCGGCTGACGGTCGCGTTCGGGGACCGCCGTGTCCTGGACGGCGTCTCCCTCGTCGCATCCACCGGCGAGATCGTCGGCCTGATCGGGCCCAACGGCGCCGGCAAGACGACGCTGCTCAAGGCCTGCCTCGGACTGCTCCGGGGCGCGGCGGGCTCCATCACGCTCGACGGCGTGGCGATCGATGCCATCGAGCGGCGGCGCCTGGCGCGCATGCTCGCCTACCTACCGCAACACGGCGCCTGTCATTGGCCGCTGGAGGTGGGGAGACTGGTGGCCCTCGGACGCCTGCCCCATCTGTGGCCGTGGCAGCGTCCGTCGGGGCGGGATGCTGCGGCCGTCGATGCGGCGCTGGAGGCGGCCGACGTTCGGCACCTGATCGGCCGCATCGTCACCGAGTTGTCCGGGGGCGAACGGGCGCGGGTGTTGCTGGCGCGTGCGCTGGCGGCGGAGCCGACCCTGCTGCTGGCCGACGAGCCTGTGGCCGGACTTGATCCCGAGCACCAGCTTCGCATCATGGAGGCGTTCCGCAGCCGGGTGGCGGCCGGCGCCGGCGTGGTGGTCACCCTGCACGAACTCGGTCTGGCGGCGCGTTTCTGCGACCGGCTGGTGTTGCTGAGCGACGGGCGCGTTGCGGTCGACGGTCCGCCCGAGGCGGTGCTGACATCGGCGACCCTGGCGAGCGTCTTCAACGTTCATGCCGAGGTGGGCGAGCGGGACGGACGCCGGTTCGTGGTTCCGTTCGACATCGTTCGGCGTCGCGACCGACGGGCAGCCGCGGAATGAACCGCATGGTCCGAGTCGCGGAATGAACCGCATGGTCCGAGTCGCGGAATGAACCGCTATGCGTGAGCCGGGCGCCGTCGCGGTGGTCTCCAGCCCCGATCATCGGCGCGCCGGCGTCGCCGCCGCGGCGGTCATGTCCCTGTTCACGCACGTCGCCGTTCTCGCCGCGGCGGTTCATCTGGGCGAAACGGCGCCGGTGTCCGTCGACAGCCCGCAAGTGTCCGTGGCGGTGGAGATCGTCGCCGTGTCTCCCGAACCGGGAGGTGAGGATCGCGCGGCGACGGACGGCTCCGCCTCCGCCGACACCGCGGACGCGCGCGCGGAGGCCGAGGCTGCCGATGCAGATGCGGACGCAGACGCAGACGCGCAGACCGAGGCAGCGCCGGACGCAGAGGCGGACACGGAGGTGACGGAGACGGAAGCCGCGGCGTTGGCTCCTCCGCCGGAAGCGAGCCACAGCGTCGCGGAGAGCGTCACGCCGGAACGGTTCGAGGCTCCAACCCGGCGGCCTGTGCTTGAACCGGGGCCGCGCCAACGCCAGGTGGAAGAGCGGGCAGTGGTGGCGTCGCCGCCGGTCAGGCCTGCCGAACAACAAGCCGCGGCAGAACCGACGCAGCAGCTTGATCCCCGATCGGACGTGGGGGCGGGGGGCGATGCCGGCTCCGACGACAGTGCTACGACGGACATGGTCGTTCATGCCGGCGGCGAGGGCGGCGGTGCGGCCGGCGCCGTTCCGGGGCCGAGGTTCCAGGCCGGCGCTCCCGGCAATCCGGTGCCGGCCTATCCGGAGGCGGCGCGGCGCTGGGGATACGAGGGGCGGGTTGTGGTCGCGGTGCGGGTCTCTGCGGCGGGAGAACCGCTGGCGGTCGATCTTGCCGAGAGCAGCGGGTATCGCGTCCTCGACCAGGCGGCCGTTCGGGCTATCCGCCGCTGGCGTTTCCGCCCGGCCGGCGGCGGGCGCCCCGTCGACGTAGTCGCGGTACCCATCACTTTCAAGCTTGAAGACTGAGGGTTGTCAGGACTATTGGTCTTGCCGCGACGGCGTGGTGCGGCAGAAGGAGTTGGCAGACCACTGTCGGGCCACCGGCGTGACGGTCGAATGGGCGGACCTGCTGCGCCATCTCGACCGCCTCCAGGAGGCGACGATCGACAAGGACGGCAAGCGGATAACCACCCGCACCCCCGTTGCCGGTCAGGTCGGCCGCGTGTTCCAGCCGCCGGCGTCGCACTCCCTGCCCATACCCGCGCCCTTCAGCCCTGACCCCCGACCACCGCAAAATGTAGTGCCAACAACCGGCGAAACCGGTGCAACCCGTTGCAATCGCAAAACACTTCTCGAGCTGCTGCTCAAGTCGCTCCATGAAACGGATGCTGGCGGCGGCCGGAATCTTGCCCTTGCCGATGTCGAGAAGCGCGATCAGTAATCCGAGCTGAGGCTTTCGAGAAAGGTTCTGGCCTGTGCCCGCATCGCCTGGATCTTGTCGTGCTGCATTCGCGCCATGGAGCGGTAGATCATCGTCATGCGCTGGTTCCGCGACAGCGCATCCCGGTTGCGCGCGATGAAGTCCCAATAGAGAAAGTTGAAAGGACAGGCGTCCGGGCCGGTCGACTTGCGGACATCGTAGCGGCAACGCTTGCAGTAATCCGACATGCGGTCGATGTACTTGCCGCTGGACGCATAGGGCTTGGAGCCAATAACGCCGCCGTCGGCGAACAGCGCCATGCCATGGGTGTTGGGCAACTCGACCCATTCGTAAGCGTCGGCGTAGACGCAGAGGTACCATTCGCACACCTCGGCCGGGGCGATGCCGGCAACGAGCGCGAAGTTGCCGGTGACCATCAGCCGCTGGATGTGGTGGGCGTAGGCCTCCTCGCGGGTCTGGCCGATGCACTGACGGAGGCAGTTCATATCCGTCTCCCCGGTCCAGTAGAAACCCGGCAGCGCCCGGGTGGCAGAGAGCGCGTTGGTTTCGGCGTAGGCGGGCATCTTCAGCCAGTAGATGCCGCGCACGTACTCACGCCAGCCGAGGATCTGACGGATGAAGCCTTCGGCCGCGTTCAGCGGGGCGCGACCGTCGCGGTATGCCTGCTCGACCCGGCGACAGAGATCGAGCGGATCGAGCAAACCGGCATTCAGGTAGGGGCTGACGACGGCGTGGTAGAGCGTCTTCGCCCCCTCTTTCATGGCGTCCTGGTAGTCGCCGAACGACGGCAGCGCGGTCTCCAGAAACGCCTCGAACGCCGCGTTAGCCTGCTCGCTCGTGGTCGCGAACCAAAACTCCTTCAGCTCGCCGAAATGGTTACCGAAGCGGGTCGCGACCAGCGCCAGCACCTCGCGGGTCACTGCGTCGGGGGCGAAACGCAGAGGCTCCGGCGGCTCGACCCCGGTCGGCAGCGCGCGCCGGTTTTCGGCATCGAAGTTCCATCTGCCGCCGGCGGGCTCGCCGACGTCGTCCATCAACAGGCCGGTGCGGCGGCGCATGTCGCGGTAGAAGTACTCCATGCGCAATGTGCGACGGCCCTCGGCCCAGGCCCGGAAATCCGCCAGCGAGCAGACGAAGCGGTCGTCGTCGCGGATGTCCACCGGCGCTCCGCAAGCCGCCTGCCAACCCGCCATGTCGTCGCGCACCCGCCACTCGCCCGGCTCGGTGGCGACGACGCGCTCGGGCCGGTGACGGCCGACGGCGGCCTGCACTTCGCCGCGGAAACTGCCGGTGTTGCCGGGCGCATCCAGGCGCCGGTAATCGACGCGAACGCCGTCGCGGCGAAGGTCGTCGGCGAAGTGCCGCATGGCGGAGAGGATAAGCGCGATCTTCTTCGGGTGATGGCTGACGTAGGTGCACTCGTCCATGACCTCGGCCATCAGGACGATGTCGCGTTCGGGATCGATATCGCGGAGCGCCGAGACGCTTCGGCTCAACTGGTCGCCGAGAACGACCCGCAGGCAGGCGGCGCCGTTACCGTTTGCTTGCGTCGCTACCGTCGGGACAGACGTCATGGCACCGTCAGGGTCGTCGCCGTCGCAGTTGTTCCTGCGCATTACGGCCGCAAGACGACGGCGGATCAGGCGTTCAAGCGCCCTGTGCCCCCGTTGATTCGGCTCCTGTCTAATACTAGAGCACCCGCACCGTTCAGGTCGCCACCGGCGAGACAAATTCATCGGGCTTGACCGTCAGAACGGAGCAGCCAAGCTGGCGCAGTACGTCTTTGGCCGCCTGGCCGATCAACGACCCCGAAACGCCGGTACGGGTCACCGGCGACACGAGCATCAGGCCGACGACGACGCGGGCGGCGGTGCTGAGAATGACGGAGTCCGCGCCTCGCCTGAGCTTGACCGGCGAGAACACCCCGAACGCGCGGGCCGTGCCTCCGGCAGCGATGCGAGCCGGCTTGTGCGGCAGGGGCGTGATCCCCATGATGTCGGTCCGGACCCCGAGCGACGAGGGTCAGAATGGCGTCTCAGCAGCCGAACACGTACACCGCGGCGGTGAAACAAGACGGCGAACGGTGGATTCAATGGATCGAGGAGATACCCGGCGTGAAGCACGCGGCTCCTGTTGGAAAATCCCGCCGCGCGGTTGCTGTGCAACCGCGCACAATCTCGACTGAGGCGGGCTATTGTCGAGAAATCGGACGGTCGAGTTCAGCAGGGAGACGGTCATGAAAGTCATGGTGTTCAGTGCGCGGCCTTATGACCAGAGCGTGCTCGAGGAGGTCAACGACGGGCGGCACGACCTGCATTTCACGAGCGTCGCCTTGACGGAGCAGACCGCGGCGATGGCGGCCGGGTTCCCGGCGGTATGCGGGTTCGTCAACGACCGGTTCGATGCGCCGGTGGTGGAGGCGCTGGCCGACGGCGGCGCCCGGCTGGTGACGGTGCGCAGCACCGGGTTCAACAACGTCGATCTCGCCGCCGCCGAGCGGTGCGGCGTGACCGTCACGCGCGTCGGCCGCTACTCGCCGTACTCGGTGGCGGAATTCGTCGTTGCCCTCATTCAGACCCTGAACCGCAAGGTGCACAAAGCCTACCTCCGCGCGCGGGAGGATTACTTCCTGCTCGACGGCCTGCTTGGCTTCGACCTGCACGGCAAGACGGTCGGCATCGTCGGCACCGGCAAGATCGGCGAGGTGCTGGCGACGATCATGCACGGCTTCGGTTGCCGGCTGCTGGGGTACGATCTCCACGAAAACGCAGCGTGCCGAGCCCTCGGCCTCGCGTATCACCCGCTCGACGAGGTCCTGGCCGCCTCCGACATCGTCAGCCTGCATGTCCCGCTGACCCCGGACACCATGCATCTCATCAACCGCCGCAGCCTCGGCCTGATGAAGCCGGGCGCGATGCTGATCAACACCGGTCGCGGGGCGCTGATCGACACGCGTGCGCTGATCGAGGCGTTGAAGTCTCGCCATCTCGGCAGCGCCGGGCTCGACGTCTACGAGGAGGAGGAGGGCATTTTCTTCCACGATCTGTCGGCAATAGGGGTGACCGACGACGTGTTCGCGCGTCTGCTGACGTTTCCCAACGTGATCGTCACGGGCCACCAGGGATTCTTCACCGTGGAGGCGCTCCGCGATATCGCCACCGCCACCATCGCCAACATCAGCGACTTCGAGGCCGGCGCCAGCAATGCCAACACGTTGACGAAGGCGACGACTCCGTAGAGGGGGTTAACGAAGCGTAACCTGCCGCGAAGGCGCTGATCCGCCGCACGGGGGCGGGTGCGCGGCCGTTCAGTCGAAGACCGCGTTGATGGGAAGCAGGCGGACCTCCGACGTCGGGATGGGGTTCTGGGCGCCGACGAAGTACAAGAGCCTGCCGGCATCGTCGAAGAGCGGCCGGATGCGCAATCGGTTCCAGAACTCGGCGCCATTCCGCCGATAGTTCAGGATATCGATGGTAATCTCGGCACGGGAATCCAGCGCCTCGCGTATGGCTTTGATTGCGGCCGGATCGGTCCCGGGGCCTTGCAGAAAGCGGCAGTTGCGTCCCAGCGCCTCTTCCGGAGGGAAGCCCGTCTGCCGCTCGAACTCGTCACTCACGAAGATGATCGGATTGTCGATTCGTGACGGATCCGTAATGACAACGCTTCGTTCCAGTTCCTCGGGCGTAAGGTACCGGGCCATCGCCGTGTCCCCGTGGCCGATGCTGGTCATTCGTCCCTTACTCCTGTCCGGTCAGCAAACCCCTTTTTTCCATCAGCGTGCACTCTCGCCGGTACCTTGTCACTACTTTTCACCGAGCAGCGCCACGGCGGTCTTTCTCCCGTCGCCGTCCGCGTCCAGGACAAAGCCGAGGTGTGTCATGTTCGGGTCCAGCAGCGTACTCCGGTACCGGGACGTGTCGAGCCACTGATTGCCAAAGAATGTCACGTCGGCCTGCATCGGCTCCGTCCCGCAACCGCCGCAGCCGCCGGCGATCATCGACACCTTGCCCCAGTCCGATGCGCGGTCCGAGGTGAGCGTGCGCAGCGCTTCGGCGCCGGCGTCCTGATCAAGGCCGTCGGCTCCCGCTGCCGCCGCAACCTTCCGTGCCGTCTCGGCGAGGGCCGGGCTTGCCTCCAGCGGCGGCGCACCTTGATCCTGGCGAGCCTGATTGATCAGGCGCAGCAGGTTCGCCTGTGCCTGCTCGGCCGTCAACGGCTGCAATTCCGAATCGCCGCCGCTGCCGCGCGGGGCGCCGGGGCCGGCGAAGGTCTGCACTGCGTAAAGCCCGCCATCCCCGATGGCGATGCCGAAGCCGAAGCTATCGACGCCCGGATCGAGGATGTTCATGCGATGGGGCCGGCTCTTCATCCAGCCCTGGTGCAACCGCTCAACGTCGTCGGTCGTCACCGGCGGCGTGCAGCGTTCGCAGTAGGCGATGTTCTCCTCCACCAACTGCCAGCGCCCGCCCCCGGCGGCAATGTAGCGATCCATCACCGTCTCGCCCTCGGGCGACTCGTGCGCATAATAGTTGCGCTTCAGCATGTCCGCGGCGTGATGCTGCGCCGCCTCGTCAAGGTCCTGCTCCGCTTCGAATGGCGGCAGGTTGCGCTGGCGCCGCTCCTCGTTGACCAGGTCCAGCGCCAAAGCGCGAAGGGCCTGCACGTCGTCCGGCTCGCGGGCCTGCGCTGGAAGCGCCATGATCAACAGGATGACCGCCACGGCGGCGAGGACGCCTCGCCGGAAAAGCGGCCGCTCGAAGGCAAGTTTCGCGCTTGACGTCCACAACACGCTGATCTTCTCCAGAGCCTGTATGCCTTGATCGCGGCGGGGGCCGAGGCGCGACGACAAAGCCGCTGCGACGGTTTAGCAACGCTTTCACCACGCCCCTGTTCCCGACGCGGCATCTGAAAGCCCCGCGCCTGAGAGCAGTCTGTCGGGTGTTGCGTCGCAAGCCTCGGGTCGTGTGCGAGAATATGAAGTCGCCGAGCGAGCATCGCGCCTTCATGAAGGAGGAGACGTTTGGGGGCCGTTGAAGGACCGCTGTAGAGCCTCGTTTAATTCGCGCCCCCGTGAAGGGGGCGACCATCCGGTGCGCGCAGATCTATGCGCTCCACGGGGTTTCAATCCGCGCCCCCGTGAAGGGGGCGACTCGCCGGCAACGAGGCGCGGACGATCAGGATCCAGTTTCAATCCGCGCCCCCGTGAAGGGGCCGACCCCGCTCCCATCGGCCGTTTGTGCCGTCTGAGGTGTTTCAATCCGCGCCCCCGTGAAGGGGGCGACACGACGGGTCGTCGTAGCCCCATGGCCGACAAGGCGTTTCAATCCGCGCCCCCGTGAAGGGGGCGACGTCGTGTCATGAGCCGGTTCGATCAGCTTGCAGACGTTTCAATCCGCGCCCCCGTGAAGGGGGCGACTCGCCATCCACGGCCCGGACGGGCCTGTTCCCAAGTTTCAATCCGCGCCCCCGTGAAGGGGGCGACACCCGTCCCTGATCCACTGGCCGGAAGGTGTTTCAATCCGCGCCCCCGTGAAGGGGCGACCTTCAGATAGGGGCTCAATCACGGTATCCTGGACCAAGTTTCAATCCGCGCCCCCGTGAAGGGGGGCGACCAGATCCGAGGCGATCGGCATCGGCGCCAGGTTTCAATCCGCGCCCCCGTGAAGGGGGCGACTTCAGCATGCCCAGCTGCCGTCCTTGTTGCGGACGTTTCAATCCGCGCCCCCGTGAAGGGGGCGACCAGTCTGTTGGCAGCACACGAGCCTGTCATCAGCGTTTCAATCCGCGCCCCCGTGAAGGGGGCGACCTTGCGCCCGACGGCGACGGAGCCTTTGCGCATGGTTTCAATCCGCGCCCCCGTGAAGGGGGCGACCAGCGTTCCCCGGTTGTTTCCGCCGTGACGGTTTTCAATCCGCGCCCCCGTGAAGGGGGCGACGTAGCGTACTGGGTGGGGCGCGCGGAGGGGATGGTTTCAATCCGCGCCCCCGTGAAGGGGGCGACTTGACGTGGCGAGACCATGGGAGTTCTGACGTTACGTTTCAATCCGCGCCCCCGTGAAGGGGGCGACCCGCACCGGATCAGCCGTGGTCGGGCCGGTTCCGGTTTCAATCCGCGCCCCCGTGAAGGGGGCGACCCGCCGACCATGTCCATCACCCGGCGGTCGTCCAGGTTTCAATCCGCGCCCCCGTGAAGGGGGCGACGGCCCGCCTATCGATGTGCGCCCATGGCGCTGTTTCAATCCGCGCCCCCGTGAAGGGGGCGACTTGACTGTGCCTGAGACGGCAGCCATCTCGCGGAGATGTAGTTTCAATCCGCGCCCCCGTGAAGGGGGCGACCCGCCGCTCCACGACATCGGAGCGACACGTGACAGGTTTCAATCCGCGCCCCCGTGAAGGGGGCGACTCGCGCGCATGCTCGCGCAGCAGCAGCAGCCGCAGTTTCAATCCGCGCCCCCGTGAAGGGGGCGACGAGGGCCTGGTCGACCGCAAGCTGCGCGACGCGCTGTTTCAATCCGCGCCCCCGTGAAGGGGGCGACACGGCCGGCGGCGGCGACTTCGTCCGCCTGAAGGGTGTCAATCCGCGCCCCCGTGAAGGGGGCGACCCCGTCGAGGCGGGCCCTCATGGCGTTGCACGATTGGTTTCAATCCGCGCCCCCGTGAAGGGGGCGACCCCACGGACCCTGAGCGGCGGATGCCCCCGACGACGGTTTCAATCCGCGCCCCCGTGAAGGGGGCGACGTGCGCACCGCGTCCAGCCCGTTCTCGCCGTCGCGTTTCAATCCGCGCCCCCGTGAAGGGGGCGACGCGGACTACTAGATGGCGACCCGCTCGCACGTCTGGTTTCAATCCGCGCCCCCGTGAAGGGGGCGACTGGGCCTTGGCGATCAGCGCGTCGATAGCGTCGCGGTTTCAATCCGCGCCCCCGTGAAGGGGGCGACCACCGGCGCTGCCGGCCGCCGCTAACGACTCGCAAGTTTCAATCCGCGCCCCCGTGAAGGGGGCGACCTCCGCGACCAGGTGATGCGGGACGGCCGCGCGTTTCAATCCGCGCCCCCGTGAAGGGGGCGACCCTCGACGACAACGAATAGCCCCCTTCCACGGTGTTTCAATCCGCGCCCCCGTGAAGGGGGCGACTGGAAGTCGTTGGCCCCGAACTGGTGCTAGGTGCACGTTTCAATCCGCGCCCCCGTGAAGGGGGCGACGTGGCCCGGCACCGCCTCGCCGCCCCCGGCATGGCGTTTCAATCCGCGCCCCCGTGAAGGGGGCGACCGGAGGTGCGCGCCCGCATGTCCGCTGCCAGCAAGTTTCAATCCGCGCCCCCGTGAAGGGGGCGACGCTGCTGCCAACGATGGACAACGGATTGACATAGTGTTTCAATCCGCGCCCCCGTGAAGGGGGCGACATCAGGTTCGTCAGAGCCGTTGCCCGGAAACCCTTGTTTCAATCCGCGCCCCCGTGAAGGGGGCGACGTGCCCTGTGGGCCGCGGTGCTGGTCCAGGCGGTGTTTCAATCCGCGCCCCCGTGAAGGGGGCGACGAGGATGGGGATGGTCCGCCGCTCAACCACGACCTGTTTCAATCCGCGCCCCCGTGAAGGGGGCGACGACTGATCCGGCGTCACCCATGGCCGTCGTCTCAATGTTTCAATCCGCGCCCCCGTGAAGGGGGCGACTCCGGGTGGCGTATGTGTAGCCTTCGCGGCCGGCGTTTCAATCCGCGCCCCCGTGAAGGGGGCGACAGCCGTCGCGAAGTCGCTGTTGCGCAAAGCAACCGTTTCAATCCGCGCCCCCGTGAAGGGGGCGACCTGCGCGGCAGGTCTCCACTTGCCGTCGACGCAGCGTTTCAATCCGCGCCCCCGTGAAGGGGGCGACTTTCGCTTGGACAGCCCGACAACGGGCAGTGCGCAGTTTCAATCCGCGCCCCCGTGAAGGGGGCGACAGGATCGAGGCGCTATGTGCTGGTCCTTATTTCAATCCGCGCCCCCGTGAAGGGGGCGACGCCGCCAACGTTACACGATGTTCAAGAACGAGAAATAGCGGTGTCTGCGCGAACCGTCGAGCCACGCGCCGCGGCCGTCTCCATCCCCGCCGTCGTAGCGACACGGGACCAAGGATTCCAACCGCTTTCCCGCCCGCGCGAACCTGCCGGGTGGACCCGAGACGCTTGTGGTTCGCGCAAGGCAGCATTCCCAATGCAGCCTCGCCTCCCACGCCTGTCCGAACGTCCGTCAGAATACCAGCGGGCCGTCCAGATCGAGGACGGGTTTGGCGCCGACGTGCTCAACCCGCCGCCGCCAGTTGGCGCCCAGGTAGTAGAATCGCAGGCTGTCGTGGTCTGCGTCGATCTCCCTGACAAGGCGGTCCTTGAGCGCCGCCCACTGCGCGGGATCAACCTCGCATTCGAAGACCGAGTACTGGACCCGCTGGCCGCTGTCGAGGCAGGCTCGGGCAACGCGGCGCAGGCGGCGCTTGCCGCCGGCGCTTTCGGTGCTGACGTCATAGCTCACCAGGACCATCATCGGAGCACCCTCTACCGCCAGAGGAAGGGCGGATACTCATCCAGATCCCGCCGCAAGTGGCGCGCCAAGAGCAGCGCCTGCACGTGGAACAACAGGCCCATGGCCATCTTCTCTTCCAGGAACGGGTGGGTGATCTCGTCCCGCTTGCGCTCCTGGTAGGCGACGAGCACGGCCTTGCGTCCGTCGTCCGTCAGCAGCGTCGCGCCGTTCTGCTCGCTGCGAAACTCGCGCGCCGTCAGTTGCCGGCGATTGATCAACGACAGCGCCAGCCGGTCGGCGAGAGGGGCGCGAAACTCCTCCATCAGGTCCAGAGCCAGGCTCGGCCGGCCCGGCCGATCGCGGTGCAG
This sequence comes from Rhodospirillales bacterium, assembly GCA_016710335.1. Classification (NCBI taxonomy): domain Bacteria; kingdom Pseudomonadati; phylum Pseudomonadota; class Alphaproteobacteria; order Rhodospirillales; species Rhodospirillales bacterium. The sequence continues at coordinate 26,399 of JADJXQ010000007.1, read as the reverse complement.
GAAACCCACAGCGGGATCGAGGCCGACTCCTTCCAAAGCGCCGCGGCAGTCGTGAACCACCAGGGTGTAAAGGAACGACAACACGGCGTTGACGGGATCGAGCGGCGGCCGTCGCGAGCGCCGAACAAAGCGGAAGCTGTCCTTGTCCTGGCGGATCAGGTGATTGAAAACGCCGAAATAGACCAGACCCGCCTCGCCTTCCAGGCCGCGGAGACTATCGGCGGGTTGGGGCCTGAGAGCCCTTCGAGCGATATCCTTCAAGCGCTCGGCAGCGGCGACGACTGCCTCGCAATTCGAAGGGTCCAGCGACTCGCCGTGATCGCGGAGCACCCGCCGCAACACCGTCCGGTGGTTGAGGGTCTTGCCGACGACGATCGAGCGGACGATGGCCGCGGTCGCGTCGGAGTCGTCGGTGCGGCGGTATTGCTCGCGTCGCAGCAGAACGTTGCCGGAAACCGGTCCTTCAACTCTTGCGAGGAAGCGCCCGCTCTCCGACAGATAGGCGATGCAGACGCCGGTCTCCGCGCAGGCGCCCATGAGCGGCGCGCTCATTGAGACGCGGCCAAAGCAGACGATGCTGCCGAGGGTGTGAACCGGAACCCGGCCGCGCTCGCTGCCGTCGACCGAGACGACCACATTGGCGCCGTCCTTGCTGACCCACGCCCCCTGAGTGGTGACATAGAGCGTGTTCAGCAGCCGGCGCATCGGCGGCTATACCCGTATCAGGCCTTGTCGACGTGGCGCGCGAGCCAAGCGCCGACTGACGAATGCCGCGACAGCCGCTGCGGCCTGCAGATCCCGAGCATCGAGCACGTGTCGCAGCGCTTCTTGTCGTAGATTGGCGGCGGCGTCCTGCCGGATGCGATCATGGCGCGCGTCGCGGCCGCGACCTGCCGGGTGAGGGTGCGCAGATCTTCGTCAAGCGGGACCGTCTTGCGACGCCGGGTCTTGCCGTAGAACAGGGCGCCTTCCGCGATGCGGACCTCGAACATTTCTTCTAGGCAGAGCGCCTGGGCACAGAGTTGGACCTCGTCGGCGCGGTGAACCTTGGGTCGGCCGCGCTTGTACTCGACGGGAAACGGCTGCAGTGCGCCGCCGGCGCGCCGCAACTCGACCACGTCGGCGATCCCGGCGACGCCGAGCGCGAACGACCGGATGGCCATGCCGTGAACGATCCGGTCATCGCCGCGCGATAAGGCGTCCTGGACCTCGGTCTTCCGGTGCAGGATCCGCCCCTCTGCCGTATAGAGGTTCTCCTCCCACTGCTGCTCCACGTGAATGAGCGCGCATTGGCGCGGGCAGAACAGATAGTGCTGCAAAGCCGACAGGGGGATCAGGTCATCCTCAGCGACGGTCGACGTCGTGGTGCTCGACGTGAAGGCGCCCGATGTGGCGGCAGCCGACGTCATGGCAGTCGCCTTACAGCATCTCCATGACCTCGACGCCGGCGGGAACGGCAGCGGACTCGACGCTGATCCGGTAATCGCCGAAACGCCGTGCAGGTTGGTCGCTGCCATTGATACGCGCGACCGTGACGCGATCGAATAGCGCGTGAGCGGGGGCGTTGCCGAGGGAGCCATCATGCTTGAACACCACCAGCCGGCGGGCGGCCATCTCGCCGCGGGCCGCCGAGTGGTCGTGCTCGAACATCATCCTGAGGGCGTCCCAGAGCAATTCCAGGTCGTCGTCGGAGAACCCGGTCTTTTCCGCCAGCTTCGCCGAGATGAAGCCGTGCGCGCGGTAGAGGCCGTAAGGTACGATGTGCTTGCGGCCCATGGTGCGGTTGTCCCGGCGTTCATCGTCGGAGGAGTCTTCACGCTGCTTCTTTTCTTTCTCGTTGGTCGCCGCCATCCGCGTGATCGAGATCTCCAGCGGAAGTATCGGTTCGACCGAACGCGCGAAGGCGAATTGTACGGGCCCTCTGACCTGACCGCAGTTGATGCCCGTCGACATGACGGCGCCGAACGTTCGCACGTCGAAGAAATTGTCGCACATGAACTGGCGAACACGTCTCGCTTCTTCGTCGGTCCTGGGCGAGAGCTTCTTCGCCTTTTCGGTCTCCGCGTCGCCGTCGCGCACCCTGAGGTAGGCCTTGCGATGCATTTCGTTGAGGATGGCGCCTTCCTGCACGTAGATGCCGAAACCGCTTTCTCCCGTCTTCGCAATTTCGACGAAGTTGCGGATCTTCCGTTTCAGACAAACGTCGGTGACGAGGCCCTCGTTGGTCTCCGGGTCGAGGCGCGGAAGGTTGCCGGCGTCCGGATCGCCGTTGGGATTGCCGTTGCTGACGTCGAACAGGTAGACAAAATCGTAGCGGTTCTGGATGGCTGGCATCGTTCAGTCCTCGTCGGCGGGGATGTCGGTGTCGAGGGCAGCGGCCATCTCCGCCGGTGCATCGTCCCTCTTCGCATAGCGCTGATGGTAATAGCCGATGGCGAAGCGGCCTTGATCGGAAAGCCGCAGGTTGCGGGGGAGCGTCGTTTCCACGTCCTCCAGGATCTCGCCGATCTCCTTCTCGAACCAACCGGCGAGCCCCGCTTTTTCCGTCTTGCGCAGGTTCGACAGGTGATGTCCGGCGGTGCGGAGTAACATGGGAAAGACGGAAGCGGGTGTCGCCGAGGCGGCGCCGTAATAGCGGTCCCGGATCGTCGCGTTGACGTGCCCGAGTGCGGCACGCTGGACACTCTCCAATACGGCGAACAGCCGGCCCATGCGATAGCCGGGGTTGATTTCGGAACGATCGAGGCTCACGGAGACGCCCTCCTTTTCAATGCCCATTCGATGATCGCGTGCCAGGCAGGCTTTGAGCATCGCTGCACGCATGCCATTGAGGTCCCGGTCGGCGCGGCAGCGCATGACGACGTACGTCAACAGCGTGCGGGGATACCGGCCGCCGGTCAGGATTGCGCGCATCACCTCGCCGCCCAGAAGCGGCGGAATGTTGTCTGACTTGCGCTGAGCGGCGGTCTCGACGAGCAGCCGCCACACCGACGGCGCCATCTGCTGCGGCCGCGGTTCGATGAGCAGATCCAACCAGTGCTCGCGGAAGCGGTCGGCGAGGCTGCCGAGCGTGTTCACGTGCCAAAAACGGATGGAGAGGCGCGCCGCGTTGGGGGCAAGGCCGAGCACGAAGAAGCGGGTGTCGCGGTGCAGGTTCGGGTCGATCTCCTCGAGCGGCCGTCCCTTTTCGATCTTTTCGAGGATCGGCCGGATCTTGGCCGCCTCTTCGGCGTCGGTCGGCGGTTCGGTCAGCATCGCGAAAAGATCCTCCGATGCCATCGCCACTTCGTCCCCATCCGTGCCGCTGGCCTCGGCCCAGAACACGGTGCTCGCATCTCCGATCTGCAATCGCTGCGAATGGTGGGCATCGCGACGAAGGAGGTGGTTGAGCACGGTCGCATATGCGAAAGCAGCTCGCTTTGAGACAGGAGCGTTAGCTCCCTGCTGCTTGTCGAACGACGTGAACGCGTCGAGGTTGAAGGACACCAAGGAAGCGCCCGATGATTGTGCGCCATTCACGCCTTTGATCGCCGGGTGAAGACGCTCGACCGATGCCGGCCGTCCGGTTACTAGACAGAGGCCGCTTTCGCCGACCTCGGCGGCTAGACGCGCGGCCCATAGCGACTGCGCTGCCAGCCGGTCGTGAAGGAATCTGCGCTCTCCATCCAGACGAAAGGCGATGTTGGCGTCGAGCATGTCATCGCCGTCACGTAGCGTTTGGAAGTTCGACGGCGACCATCCGGCGAGGAAGGCCAGCAACGCTAGAAGCCCTTCGTCGCCTGTACCTGCAAGCATCGTCTCATGCAAGCTCTTGAACGCCAGATGCTCCTTCGGTGCTTCGCAAAGCGTCGACTTCTCTTTCTTGTCACGCGCCGACCCGAGGACATACGCCGTCTTGTCCCAGAGGAAATTCGAGGCGATTCCCGACGTACGCTTGATCGCCCGGGGTACGGAGAGAACGCGCGGTTGCAACTTGCGCCCGCACGGGTCGCGAAGGTCCATGACGTCGACAAGGGTTCCGTCGGGGGCGATCACTAAGGCGAACGAAATCTTTTCGTCGCTGTAGCCGTAGCGCGGAACCGGCGGTTCGGTGCGGGCGGCCAGGCGGTCGTAGTAGCCGGCGAGCGCCTGAAGGATCACGACTTGACCTCCGTGGCGTCGAACTCCGGCACGTCGATGACGCCGTCGCGCATCACCGCCCTGAAGAAACGAGGGGTCATGCCGTTGGCGAAATCGATGTCGTGCAGCATCCAGCCGAGATCCCGTTCACCGGCCAGCGCCGGCGGAACTGGCGCTGAGCCGTTCGCCGGCGCAAAGTCTGCCGGGAACTCGCGGACACCAAGGCAAGGCCGATGGAAGCACTGTCCCCTCGCGGCGCGCCGGTTGAAGATGTCGAGGTGCTTGCCTTCGGAGTCGTCGGACCCGGTGGTGCCGGTCAGTTCAAAATGGGCGTCGACGATGTAGGCGACGTCGCGAAGAACCGTCGCCGCGCGCTGCTGGCGGTTTTCATCGACGAGCAAACGCAGGCCGTCGAGCGAAGCGGCCTTCATGGCCTTGGAGACGTTGCCGGAGGGGATCTTGTTGCCGACCTCGTTGCGCCGGATCGATTGAAAGCGGATCGGCTTCAGGACGTGGATCCGGTCGATGACCCAGCGGATCGCGGGCTTCCAATGAATGGCCTCGAGGATGCCTCTGGCCGCCGAAGGCGTCATCACGTCGTAAGAAACGCGCTCGACCTTCATCTCCGGGCGGGTAAAGCAGGCGTAGTCACCCCAGACTTTGAGCCGCACTCCGTATGTCATCGGTCGCTGATCCTACGGTAACTCGACGGGGAGGCAGGCGCGTCCATCACATCGGCTGCAAGAACATCCGTGACGCAACCAAGCTCCGACCCGACGTCCGAACTCGCATTTGCGATCGGGATAATGGAGCGCCGTCCGTACAACTTGGCTTTGTGCATGGCTGCAATGTTACCCATACCAGGTAGATTCCGGCAAGCTGGAATGATGAGGCGTCGCTAGATAATCAGACCCTCGGCATCGTGAAAGTCGGGGTCGTCCCACATCAGGCCGATGTCATCGCGGTAAAGGCTCTGATTGTGCAATACACAGAACTGCTCGCCGAGAGGGTCGTCGCCAACCGGTCGTACCGCAGCGGCCGCGCGCAACGCCTCGAATGCACGCTGCGGCACTGGTACCACGTAAGGCTGAAGCTTGCGCATGATGCTGCCGACACGCGTGGCGAACGGCAGACGAGAGATCAAATTTCGCGCATTTTGGTCGTGCGGCACGATGATCGGTTGCATGTTGCTCTCGATCATGCGGAAGTCGCGGGCGATGTCCTCGAACGGGAACAACGCGTCGCGGGCGCCCGCAGCGAGACGGCCGATGATGTTATTCTTGTCCAGCCCGTCGTGCCGGCCGCTCTCCTTGAACCAGTAAAGCTCACGAAAGTAGGCTTCGATTGCGTCAAGCGAAATCGGATCAGCGCCGTGGACGCGCAGTACGCTACGCGTGGCGGTAGCGAACTGGTCGAGTTCGTGCGGTGTGGCCCAACCCACAGCCTTAAAGACGAAGACCGGAGCTTGCTCGGGCCGCTGGAAACCTTCGCGGTTGCAGCGCCCGGCCGCCTGCGCGATGGCATCGAGCCCGGCTTCGGCGCGGAAGACGCATGGGAAATCTACGTCGACGCCGGCTTCAATCAGGGATGTGGCGACGACGCGGCAGGGTTCACCCTGCTTCAGGGCGGTCCTGATCGTCTTCAATGCCTCCGCCCGGTGCGCTGCGCACATAGATGTCGAGAGATGCAAGGAGCCGGGGTGGTCACTGATCGCCTGGTAGAGGGATCGCGCATGCGCCCGGCTGTTGACGATGCAAAGGACGCGGTCCCGCTGCGCCAACTCCGTCGTCAGTCGTTCATCGTCGGCGTCTCCGATGTGCGAGACGGTGACCCGCTTGAGCATCCGATAGAGGCGCGGGGGTTCGGGCGCGATTTCTCTTACGCCGCGAAACCCGCCGCGGAAGCTTCTCTCCGGATCGTCGGTTTCTTCCAATGCGGGTTGCGTGGCGGTGCAAAGCACGATGGTGGCGCGGTAGTTGCGCGCAAGTTCATCGAGCGCGGCGACGCAAGGGCGGAGCAGCCGCAGGGGCAGCGTCTGAGCTTCGTCAAGGATGACCACGCTCCGCGCGATGTTGTGCAGCTTCCGGCACTTGGCCGGAGTCGCAGCGAACAGGCTCTCGAAGAACTGGACGGCAGTGGTCGTGACGATCGGCGCATCCCAGTTCTCCATCGCAAGCCTGAGCTTGTCACGGGCCTCCGGACCCTTCTCGCCGCCTCGCTCCCGCAGCGCCGCCAACACCGCATCGTCGCGGAAGGCGCTGTGGTGCTCGATGACCGCGTCGCCATGGGGATTTAGCGCTCGGCGAAATACCTCGGCGTTTTGCTCGATGACGCTGGTGAACGGCGCCACATAGATCACACGGTCGAGCCCGTGCAGGTTGGCATGATCCAAGGCGAAGGCGAGCGACGCGAGCGTCTTGCCGCCACCTGTGGGCACCGCCAGCGAAAACAGCCCCGGTGAGCAGGCGGCGGCATCGCGCGCAGCGGTCAGGATTGCCGCTCGCAGCGTGTTGACGTCCGATGGAGCGGCAGCGGCTGTGATTTCACGAAGCGTGCGGTTCAGCGACTGGCGGAGTTCGCCGAGGTCCGGCCACACGCCGCGGGCCTTGCGGCCGCCCTCTGCGCGGCTGAAGAACGCTTCCGTGTCCAGATAATCGGCATCGACCAGACAAGAGAACACCATGCGGGTGAAAAACGACAAGCCGAACGCGGTCCTGTCTCGATCACCTGGATGACCCTTCAACTTTGGCGGCTGCAACTGTTCGACAAGTGTAATCTCCGTTCGCCACGCCGGAGCTAGGTCGGCTACCGCTGTGCTCAGTCTCTCTTCAAGCGGCGTACGCTCACCGGTGCCCGTCCCGTTGGCGAGCCCGGCATGATGGCCGGCGATGGCGGACGCAATGATGCGGCCGAGGGTCCCGTAGGACCGTGTCGCGATCTGAGCGCCGGCAGTGGAATGATCGACACGACGAACGTCGCCACGAAGGCGAGCTTGAAATGCGTCCGAATATTTGCCGACATCGTGCAGCAACCCCGCGGTGCGCCCGAAGGCTTCGGCTGACAGCTTGGTCGCAAAGGTGCCCGAGAGGGATCCGACGCCTTCGAGGTGATCTTTCAGTCGATGCCATTCGGCCATTTGCAGGTCGGGATGCGAATGCGCGTAAAAGTTCTGTGTTGCACGCACAGCGATCATGCGGAAGTTCTCCTTTCACGGGCACGGTATACCCATTGCGCCGAGCAGTGACGCGCCGTTAAGGGCGCTGGTCACGTGAACTTGCTTTCGGTCACTCGATTCCTGCCGGCGCGGCGGGGGGTTGACGATCGTCATGGCGGGACCGGGCGGAAGTGCGGTCTGTCACTGTCATGGTTCCGACGGCACCATGGTCGTCGCCGCACCGGCCGCTGTTCGCTTCGGCGGCGGGGTTCGCCGCGCTCGCGGTGCCAGTGTGGGCGCTCGCCTATGCCGGCTTGGCGTCGGCGCCGCTGCCCCCTTGGTGGCACGGCCACGAGATGGTGTTCGGCTATGGGCTGGCGGTGGTTGCCGGGTTTCTCATCACCCGATGCTCCGTCGCGGCAGGCGCTTGCGTATATGCCGTCTGGATCGCCGGGCGGATTGCGCCGCTGCTGGGTGGCGACGGCACCGTCCTCGGCGCCGTCGTGGCGCTGGCGTTTCCTGCGGCGCTGTTCCTGATGGCGGGGCGCCGCTTCGCCAAGGCGGCGCGGAGCGGCGACAACCTCGTGTTCGCGCCGCTGATCGCGGCATTCACGCTCGCCGAAGCAACGTTTCAACTCGGCGCTCTCGGCATCGTCGCCGACGCCGACTGGCGGGGACTGCTGTTCGGGATCAATCTGCTCGATCTGCTCATGTTCGCGATGGGCGGGCGGATCATCGCCGCGGCGACCTCCGGCGTCCTGCAGCGCCAGGGCCTCCACCTGCACGGCCTCGCCACCGCCCGCCAGGAACGCCTCGGGGTCATCGCCCTGGTCGTCGTCATCGTTAGCGATCTGTGGCCGGTGTTGTGGCCGGCGTCGGCGCTGTCCGGCCTCCTCGCGGCGATCGTCGTTGGAGTGCGCCTCCGGCGCTGGCGGCCGTGGCGAATGACCGCTGCGGCGGATGTTCTGGCGCTTCAGGCCGGATACGCCTGGCTTGCGGTGGGCTTGGTGGCCAAGGCCGCGGCCGCCGCCGGCTTGTGGCTCGCCATGGCCGACGCCCTCCACGTGTTGACGATCGGCGCCCTCGGCACGCTGACGGCGACGATGATGGTGCGCACGACCCTGCAGCGCCACCGCCGGCCGGTGCGGCTGTCCCCCGCCGCGTGCCTCGCGCTCGGTCTGATCAGCCTCGCCGTCCCTTTGCGGCTGCTGGCCGCCGTGCCGGAGGTGCGGGAGGGTGCGATCCTGACGTCGGCGGCGGCCTGGGGTGCGGGCATGGCAATCGTCGCCCTGCTTATCGTGACCATGACGCCCGCCGCCGCAGCGGACGGCGTTGGGCGTCAGCGCAAGCCGGCGGCGCGGAGCGACGGGACGTAGCGTCTGTCGACCTTGAGGATGTGCTCGACCAGCCAGAACCGGAGGAGCTCCATGATCTCCTGGCTGAGGTTCGGGTCCGGCGTGCGCGCGTACGCTTCGTGAAGTTCGACGAGTTGCTCCTCCAGGAGACGGTGCTCCTCCCGGTGACGCTCCACATCCGCGTAGCCGGCGTCGATCATCATCCGCTCCTCGCGGCGGAAGTGAGTGCCCGCGTACGCAATCAGAGCGGAGAGGATGCTGCCGACGGTGGCTTCGTCGGTGGCCGCTTGCTTGGCGTCGTCCACGTGGTTGATCAGGCTGGCGATGACGATGTGATCGGCGTCGAGGGCCTTGATGCCGACGCTGTAAGCCTGGTCCCAGATGATCAATGCCATGATGGATGTCGTCTCGTCGCCCGAACCGGTTCAGCGGGTCGCGGCGCTCATCCTAGTGTCCAAAGTCAGGACGTGGCCCTCGATCCACCGGCCGAGATCGCCGCGGAGCGCGGCGCTGTCGAGCACGTCCGGGTCGTTCTGGATGCGCACCATTTCGTCGGTGAAGCGGTCGAGGAATTCATCGTGCTCGGCCTTGTGCGCCGCATAGTCGGCATACTTGTTGTCCCGCATGAACTTTTCTTCCAAAGCGAAGTGGGCCGACATGCGGGCGTGGATCTCGCCCAGCGCCGCATCGATCCTGTCGTGATCCTCATGGCGGTCGAGTTCATCCACGAGTTCGCTGATCACGCGGAACAGGGTCTGGTGCTCGTAGTCCAGGGGGTCGATGCCGATACGATGCTTATCCGTCCAGAGCAGCAGTGGAGTCGTCATCGGCGGGTCCCCTTCCGGGCTCGGACACCGGCGGCAGGCAGGACACGGTGCAAGACGAGAGAAGAATAGGGGTCCGTCGCGAGTCTCGCCTTGACCATCGTCAAGTGTGGAACCCGGCGTGCCGCTGTGCCAGATCCTGGTCGATCTCGACGGGCAGCAGTACGCGGAGTTGCCGGATCACCGTCATCTCTTCTTTCTGGATGTGGAACAGGACGCTGGGAATGAGATCCATGGCGGCGTAGCGGAACGCGCCCCATGCCTTCGCATCGAGGGTTTCGCGCCGCGCCTGCTCGGCAATGTCGCGAAGCGCGGCGGCCAGGAGCGCACCGCGTCGTGCTCCTGGATGAGCGCCCGGGTGACCTCGCCGACATGTCTTTTGTCCAGTTCCGGGAACAGCACCTGCTCCTCGAAGGCGAAATGGCGCTCGACGTCCTCATCGAGCATGGCGAGTATCGTTGCCAGCAATGCCTGATCGTCGGCGTCGTCAACGGAAAGCGGTCGTGCCTTGCCCGGCCCCATGATCCGTTGTTCCAACGTGTTCATGGTCTCCAGGGCGCGGAGATGGTCCCGGTGCAGGATCTCGCCGGTCGGGCTCTCTTGCGCCATGGTGTCACTCCCTCCGAGCCGCGGGAGGCGCGGCCGTCATGGTCTTGCCCTGGCCCGCGCTTGCCTTGCCCTGCTTCGGCGTAGCGGACGCTTCGGCGGCGTCCTGCATGTGGGCCTTCATGCGGCGGAACACGATGACCACGAACACCGCGAAGGCGATCGCCCCGATCGCGCCGACGCCGGCGCCGACGCGTACGAGGGGCGCCTGGTCAATGCCGATGCCGACGAAGACGATGGCAAGCGCCGCCAGGTGGCACCAGCGGTGCACTAGCAGTGGCTTTTCGGCGGTGAGGCGCGTAGGGACGGCGGGGGCGCGGCCGGGGCGCCCGGTGTGCATCGACGCCAGCAAAGGCATGATGCGCTGGAGCACGCCGACGAGCAGCGTCAGCAGCCAGCCATAAAGCAGCGCGAACCCGAACAAGGCGGGGGCGGTGTCGGGGAGCACGCCCGCCACGAGTCCGACGCCGATGGCCAGCGGCACCGGCATGATCAGCCACGACGCGCGGATCAGGACGAACTCCGGGCTCAACCGTTTGCGCAAGCGCTTGGCGAGCAGGTCGGTCATCATGCGCACGTGCACGCCGGCGGCGCCCAAGCCGAAGACCGCCCCGGCGGCGATCATCAGGTCGCTGGCGAGCAGGCAGCCGGAGGCCCCCAGCACGAGCGCCGCCGAACCCAGCCGCAATGACAGCACCGCCCACCGCTCGTAGGGCACCAGCGCCACCGCGAACAGCGGCACCACCACCTGGCTGAGGCCGAGCGCCAACATCCCCATGAAGCCGTAAGCCGCGAGGATCATGTGGGCGGCGGCGATATCCCCGTGAGTGGGGCCTCCGGGGGGCAACAGTTCGGACACCTGTTCGAACTGGAGGGCGAGCGCGAGGGCTGCGGCCGCCGCCATCGCTGCAAGCGCGACCCGGACGTAGGGCACCACGGCGCGCAGTTCGCCGCCGCCGCGCACGAGGCGCATCATCGCCCCGACGTGGACGGCGACGGCGAGAGCGGCGGTGGCGGCGCCGATCCTGATCAGCAGCGTGTCATAGAGGGCAAAGCCGCCGATCAACATCGCAGCGCCGGCGAGGAGCAGCCAGTAAGCCGCGTTGCAGGCCAGCGCCGGCGGGGCGTCGCAGCCGAGCGCCACCGGCAGCATCTGAAACGATGCGCCGAACGCGGTCATGAGCAGCACGCCGAGGGTGAGGGTGTGGACGGCGGCGAGCACCGGGCCGGGACCGCCGACATAACCGGGAACTTCGGGCGCGACCACCAGCAGTGCGAGCCAGGCGAGGATGTGAAACACGACGGCCGATCCGAAGAAGCGGAGCGGGATGTGCTCCGGGAGCAGGCGCTGTCCGGCGCCGCTGAGGTCGACACCGCCGAACATCGATCAGTCCTTCAACAGCACCAGGCGGAACTCCCTCGGCTCGCCATCGACGCGCTGCCACGACCATCCGCGCTCCGCCAGTTCGGGATAGAGATAAAGGGGGTCACGGCGGTGGTGCACGGTGATGCGGCCGCCATGGTCGCTGCCGTCAGCGAGCGCGAGGATGGCCACCATCGGTGCCGGCGCTTCGAGCGCGCGGACGTCGATGTGCACGCCGTCGTCCTCCCGCCAGATCGGCGCCCCGAAGTCCGAGCGGATCGGCGACGGGACGGGTGGCGCCGCGGCGCCGCGGATGCAGTAGACCCGCCAGTGGTCCGGGGCGAGGCGCTCGGCATACGACGAGAAGCCCTTGCGCCCCAGCATGCCGCGGAGCGGCAGCGGATTGAACGGCGCCTCGACGACGAGCCCCTCGTCGTCCGCCATCGCTGTGGCGGCGGTCATCAGGGTGGTGAACGGCTCGCGGCCGTCACGGATCAGCGGACGCACATCGAGCGTCCGCGAGGGACGGGCCGCGAACGCCGTCATCCAATTCGGCCGCTCCTCATCCGGGGCATCCCGATACGCCGCCTGGCAGGCTGCCGGCGACTGCGCGTTGGCCGCCGTCAACAAGTCGGACAACGGCACTCCCGCCATGCTCGCGGCCTCCCGCAGCGTCACCTGCGACGCGAGGGTCCGGAGCGCCTCCGGGTCGTTGAGGCGCGCGAACAGGGGACTGAGGGCGATCAGGCGGGCGATCAGGTCAGGATCGGCGGCGACGGCGTCGGCGACGCGGGTGTCGGCAGTGACGTCCATGGTCCGTCCTTCAGACTCCGCGACTCTTTCAACGTTCACGCCGCCGATGCCCGCAGCCGCGTCCGAGCACATGACTGCAGGGAAATCGCTAACACGCACGCCGTCAAGGGTCTTTGATCGTCGTCAAGCGCTGCGTTCACAGTCCCGCAAACCGCCGCAGGTCCTCGATACTGGCGATGGTGATCTCGTTGCCACGCGTCTCGACGCCGAGGTTGGCGAGGCGGGTGAGGGCGCGGGACAGGCTTTCCGGGGTGATGCCGATCCTCGCCGCGACCACGCTCTTGGGATCGCGAAGCGTGATGGTCGCCGGGCCTGAGCAGGCCGTGGTCAGCTTGAGCAAGGTCCACGCGAGGCGCTGCGCCGGCGTCTGCGCCTTCAATTGCCACATCTCGCCCATCAAGAGGAGTTGCCATTGCCCGAGCGAGACGAACATCTGCAGCGCCAGCGACGGGTTCCGCCGGAGCTTGGCGAGGAAGTCGTGGCGATGGATCCGAAGCAGACGGGTATCCTCGAAAGCCTCGGCGTGAACCGGGTAGCCGGCGGAGGCGAAGATCGCCGCCTCCGCGAACGTGGCCCCGGCGCGGACGACCTCGATGATGGTCTCGCAGCCCTCCGGGCTCAGCACGAACAGCTTCACCGCGCCTTCCAGGACAACAAAAAACGCGTCGGCCGGATCGCCGGCCGAGAAAATGTGCTGGCGCTTAGCCGACACATGAATACCGGCGCCGTCGACGAGGTCGGCCAACTCGTCGGCGGCGAGGCCGGCAAACAGCGGCGCATGACGAACGACGTCGAAGTCGGCGTCGTTGAGGTGGGTGCGGGAAGGGGGATCGCCATGTCCCGACGCCCGCACCCCCGCGCGGCCTGCGCCATGGGGCAGATTCGGCGGACCGCCGGCGCGGGCATCCTCCGCCTCCACGCTTGCGTCCTTGCAGAAATGGCGGAGCGCCGCGACATCATCGATGGCACAGGCGTTGTCGTCGCTGTCCGTTCGCACGCCCACCGCCTGCAGCTTGGTGAACGCGCGCGACAGGGTCTCCGGCTGCATGCCCAACGCCTCGGCCATCAGCCGCTTCATGTACGGCAACTGGACGCGGGCGGGGCCGCGCTGCACATCCGTCAGCCCGAGCAGGTAGAGCCCCAGCCGCTGCGCCGCGCTTTTCATCTTCAGATCGGCGATCTCGCGGATGAGAGCGCGAAGCTGCACGGAGAGCACGGTCAAGAGCCGAAGCATCAGATCGAAGCGCTCGGCCAGGACGTCGCAGAGAGCCGCCCCCGAAACTGCCGCGATCCGCGTCGGCCCCAGCACTTCGGCTGTGACCCCATAGGTGCCGAGGCCGCAGATGGCCGCCTCGCCGCAGGTTTCTCCTGCGGCGACGATGCGGGCGATGCGATTGCGGGAGCCGGCATCGTCCAGGTAGAGGATGACGTGGCCTTCCAGCACGATGATCAGGCGGTCCGCCGGCATCTCCTTGCTGAACAGAAGATCGCCGGAGACGTGGCGGCTGGTGGTGACATGACCATCAAGCTTCGCAAGGCACTCGGGGGGCAGACCCGTGCACAGCGGGCAGCGCCACACCTCGGCCATGACCTCTTTGTTCACCGGCGTCCTCTTGTCTCAGCGCGTTCCTGCCGTGCACGGCGATGGCCTGCCTCTTGCTGCAAATGCGAGGCAGTCCGGCTGCCGGCATATTACGCGGGATCGGCGCCGAACCATAGACCGTCGGCGCCGGCGGCAGCGCGCTTGGCGGTGAAAAGCCGTGCTGCTGAGCTTTCGGAGATGAACCGGTGGGCCTTTAAGGCGTATAGTCCTTGTAGCGGGCGGCGAGCTCCTGATCCGTCTCGGCGTCGACGAGGACGTTGAGGGCGCGGATCAGTCCCATCTCTTCCTTCTGAATGTGGAACGATTCCCGTTCCATCAATTCCATGACCTGATCGCGGAACTCGCCCCACGAGGCGGCATCGAACCCGGCGTCGAGGGCGTCGCGGACGATGATGTCGAGCCCTCCGGCCAGCGGCCGGATCGCCTGATGCTCGTGGGTGAGGAGGTCCACCATGTCCCCTGCGCCCCGTTGCCGCAGGATGGGGAACAGCACTTCCTCCTCGAACGAGAAGTGACGATTGACGTCGCGATCGATCACATGGATGAGACGCTCGAGATGGCCGCGATCGTCAGGGTCCTCGACGTCCATCGGCTGGTCGGGGGCGCGGTCGAGGATGATGCCCTCCAACTCGTTCAGAACCGACAGGGTCGCTTCATGCTCTTCATGGAGCATCCGGCCGACCTCGGACCCGCTCATCTGCTGCATATCGTCGCATCCCGCTGCCGAAGGTTGTCACTGCGCCTCGAGGCCCATGTGTCGGCCGCGCCGCCGTCGGGTCCATGACGATCGTCAATCGGACATGGCGGCGGCGCATCCTCGAGCCATCATATTTGACGTGGCGAATGACCGGATTATGCCTTAGTCCTGCGGGAGCAGCGAGCGGAACAAGTGTGATGAGCGGAATCAGCGGGAACGACGTCCACGGGACCGTGGAGATCCGGTTGAGCGGATCCGGCGGCCAGGGGTTGCAGCTCTCGGCGAGCGTCCTCGCCGAGGCGCTGGTGCGCGCGGGCAGGTGCATCGCGCAGTCGCAGAGCTACGAGCCCACCTCCCGCGGCGGCATCAGCCGCTCCGATCTCGTGGTTGGCGTCGGCGATGTCGGCTATCCGCTGGTCACCCGCATCGACTACCTGGTCATCCTCGACGACGTCGCCGCCGGCGCCTCCGACTTCGCGCTCGCGCCCTGCTCCCTGGTGCTGTGCGACAAGACGCGGGTCAGGGCGGGCCCCTCGGGCGCCGGCGTCGTCCGTATGCTGCCGTTCGCGGAGACGGCGCGGGCCCTGGGTTCGGATCGGGTCGCCAACATGGTAGCGCTCGGCTGCCTCGCGGCGGTCAGCGGGCTCTGCGGGCAGACGTCCCTGGAGGCGGTGCTGCGGGATGAAACTCCGCCGAAGTTTCTTGATCTCAACACGGAGGCACTGGCAGCGGGATTCCAACTTGCCACAGGCTTCGAACGTTCCGCCGCAGAAGCCTCATAATGCTACCCTTTTGCCACTGACACTCGAGCAGGTAAGGCCGCCATGGACCAGACGACACGCATCCCGATGATCGACAGCCGCAACGTGCTCGGAGAGCCGTTGCAGCCGTGCAGCACGACGCCGATGACCGGTTTTTTCCGCAATGGTTGCTGCGACACCGGACCGCAGGACCTGGGACTGCACGTCGTGTGCGTAGAGGTGACAGCGGACTTCCTCGCGTTCAGCAAGTCCCGCGGCAACGACCTGTCGACGCCGGCGCCGGGGTCCGCCTTTCCGGGCCTGAAGCCGGGGGACCGCTGGTGCCTGTGCGCGGCGCGCTGGCAGGAGGCGTTCGACGCCGGTATGGCGCCGCGAGTGGTGCTCGCCGCCACCCATGAGGCGTCGCTGGAGATCGTCCGGTTCGCCGATCTCAAGGCCTACGCCCTCGACCTGCAGTAGCGGCCCCTCCCGAGCGGTGTCCTCGCCTCCGGCACACCGTCGTGGGACCGTATTGGGGGTGGACAAGAAGGTGCAAAGTCTCCTAAAATGCATCTATAAGATGCAGTTTTCGATCCGGCGCGGGGCCCGGATCGGGACAGGGTCCGACGGACAATAAGGAGACGGGACATGGTTGTTGCGGTGCTGGGCAAGCTGTTGGCGGACGAAGGGGGCGGACCTGCCATCGAATACGGGCTCATCGCGTCCCTCGTCGGCGTCGCGGCTTTCGGCGGTCTCCAGGCGTACGGATCATCGCTGGAGGCGCTGTTCGGCAGTGTAATCGTGGCGATCGACCGGGCGGTATCCGGCGTCGTCAGGGTGCTCTGACAGAAAACGCGCCGTTGCTGCGCAAGTCCTGGAGTTCGCGATGAGCGGTTGGGGATGTCCGCACGAGGTCGATGGCCGCTGCCGGCGCGTCGAAGGGCGGCCGTGCGACCCGGGAATGAAAGGCTGCGTCCTGTTCGGCCGCTTCGTGTTCTCCAATGCCGACAAGAACCGGCCCGACAAGGACCGGCCCGACAAGAACCGGCCGTCGGAGCCCTTGGCCGCTGCCTCGGGCGCTGCCGGAATCGGCGCCGGTGCTCCGCCGCCGCTGCGGCCGGGCAACCAGCGAACCTGAACAGCGATGCGCTATACCCGGTAGTAGTCTTTGTACCAGGCGATGAAGCGGGGAATGCCGTCGGCGATGCTGGTCCGGGGCTCGAAACCGAGGTCGCGGCGCGACGCCTCGATGTCGGCGAACGTCTCCTTGACGTCGCCCACTTGCATCGGCAGGAGATCCAGGGTCGCCTTGATCCCCAACGCCGCCTCGATGGTGCGAATGAAATCCATAAGCGACTCGGAGCGATGGTTGCCGAGATTGTAGATCCGGTTCGGCGCCGCGCCGTCGGCGGCCGGCGGCGGCCGGTCGAGGCAGGCCACGATGCCGGCGACGATGTCGTCGACGTAGGTGAAGTCCCGGTGCATGTCGCCGTGATTGAACACCGGAATGGGCTCGCCCGCCAGAATCGCGCGGGTGAAGATGAACGCCGACATGTCGGGCCGGCCCCACGGCCCGTACACCGTAAAAAAGCGCAAGCCGGTCAGCGGCAACCCGTAGACATGGGCATAGGCATGGCTGATACCCTCCATCGCCTTCTTCGTCGCTCCGTAGAGCGACACCGGCCTGTCGACCTGGTCGTCGATGGAGAATGGCAGATCGGTGTTGGCGCCGTAGACCGACGAGGACGACGCGTAGACGAAGTGCTCCAGCCGGGGGAGCGTGCGGCAGGCTTCCAGAAGCACCACGTGGCCGTCGATGTTGGAGCGGAGATAGGCGTAGGGATTGACCAGCGAGTAGCGTACCCCGGCCTGCGCCGCCAGATGCACGACCCGGGTAATGTCGGGATGCCGCGCCACCACCGCATGGACGGCGTCGCGGTCGGCGATGTCGATCTTGGCGAACGTGAAGCCGACGCGGTCTTCGAGCCGGGCAAGGCGCGCTTCCTTGAGGGTCACCTCGTAGTAGTCGTTCATGTTGTCGATGCCGACCACCGTCTCCCCCCTGTCGAGAAGCGCCGCCGCCGTCTGGGAGCCGATGAACCCGGCCACTCCCGTGATCAACACCGTCATGGCGCTCCATCTCCTTGATTCAGTTCGTCTCAGTCCCGGTCGTCGGCGGCTCGGTCGGACCATGACGCGCCAAACCGCTCCTGCCCGGGAATCGGACCTGTGGGGGAACCTCCGCGAAAACTACAACCTGCAGTAACTTTCTTCTCGCCAGCGCCGTGGCTTCACGATATGATCAATTCAATAAGAAGCCGAGGTCATAACAAGGGGCGCAGGCAGTGGCAATGGACAATGGGGGCGTCAGCGAAGGCCCCCCGCAGGGCAGCAACAACGCCGGGACCATCACCGGCGGCAATGGCAACCTCGGTAAAACCAACGTGGACAACGGCACCGACGGCAGGCGCGACAATACGGCGGCAGCGCTCGCGGACGTGACCGCCCGGCTTCAGGCGCACTCGGAGTCGTTGCGCCGCGATATTGGCCGTTTGCAAAAGGCCCTCGCCGACATCGACGGCGCCATGGCGACCTCGCTCGCCAACGCCGACCGCATGCGATCGAGCACGGAGAGGTTACGTCAGGTGTTCGGCCCCCCCAAGCGCCCAATCCGGACGCCGAGCATGCGCCGGCCCAGCGCCGCCGCTCCGCAACCGCCGATCCCGGACAACCGCTGCGGAAGCGATCGGCGCTGTGTCGCCGACCGCCGCCGCCCGGCCGCCGAAGTCAGCGGCCTGTTGCGCTGGATCGAAGGAACGTCACTGGATCGCCGCAGGAGCGACGAGCGTCGGCGGTTGTCGGACCGCCGCCTCGGCGAGTCGGGATCTTCCACGACGCGCGGGCCGGTCGGCACATGCTCCGTCGAGGCACCGTCGCGCTCGTTGGCCATCACCCCGGCGAACAACATCGTGTCGCTCGCCGCCGTGCGCGCCGACCGCAGACGCGCCGCGAAGAGCAAGCCTTAGCGTCCGCCTGAGCACTAGAACCAGAGGCGGAGGCCGGTGACGAAGCGGAGGCTGTCCTTGTCGTCCTCGGCTGCCTCGTCCCGCACGTATTCGAACCCGACGTAGGGCGCGACCTCGCGGATGATCTCGTAGCGGAGCCGCACCCCGGCCTCGAGTTCGGAGAAGCCGCTAACCACATCCCGGCGCTCGATGTCGTGGGTGGAGAGGTTGACCTCGACACGCGGCTCGGCGATGAGCCTTTGCGTAACGAGCAGGTCGTAGGCGCCTTCGAGGGTGAACTGCAGGGCCTCATCGTTGACGTAGGCGGTGGCCTCGACCTCGAAGAAATAGGGCGCCAAGCCCTGAACGCCGACCACCCCGTCCCACGCCTGGGCTGGTTCGAAGGTGGAGCGGACGCCGATCTGGGCGTCCCAGAACGGCGTGATGGTGCGGCTGTAGAGCACCTCCAGATCGGCGGCCTCGAGCTTGCCCTGGTCGAGGACGTATTCGCCCTCGGTCCTCAGCCACAGCTTGTTGTAGTCGCCGCCGATCCAGCCCTGCGCGTCCCAGACGTAGAACTGGTTGTCGTCGTCGATCTGGTACTCGTTTCGCTCCGCCATGAAGAATGTGAAGATCTGCGAGTCCATGACGGGCTCCGGCCAACCGGCAGGCGCGCCGTCCGGCGTCTGCTGAGCGCTCGCCTGTCCCGCCGCCGCCGTTATGAGCAAGGCACCCGAGACGAGCATGCCGCATCGTCGCAAGATCATCATGCCCGGCCCTCGTGCGGCGACACCTCGACCACCCGGAACATCCCCATTTCCATATGGTAGAGCAGGTGGCAGTGGAACGCCCAGCGGCCGGGCGCATCGGCGGTGATCAAGAGCGACATGCGCTCGCCGGCCTTGACGTTGACGGTGTGCTTGCGCGGGATGTATTGCCCGTGGTCGTTCTCCAGTTCCATGAACATGCCGTGCAGGTGGATCGGGTGCTCCATCATGGTGTCGTTCACCATGATGAGGCGCAGCCGCTCGCCGTGGCGGAACGGGATCGGCGCCTTGACCTCGCTGAACTTCTTGCCGTCGAACGACCACATGAAACGGTCCATGTTGCCGGTGAGGTGGATCTCGATTTCCCGCTCCGCCGGCCGCTGGTTGAACGGCGTGACGGACCTGAGATCGGTGTAGACGAGGACCCGGTGACCGACGTCTTCGAGGCCGGTGCCGGGCTCAGCGAGCCGATTGCGCTCGACGTGAGCGATTGTGGTGTTGCCGGGGCCGTGGGTGTCGGGGCCGTGGCGGGCGACGATGGGCCCCGCCTCCTCCATCATGCTGCCGACCCGCCCGCCATGCTCAGCCCCGTGGCCGCCCATGGACGAGTGTCCGGCGTGGTCCATCCGGCCGCCTTCGGGCATTGCATGACCGCCGCCCGCCATCCCTGGCGGGGCGGTGTCCTTCATCTGCATGCCGCCCATGTCCATGTCCTTCATGTCCATCCCCATGTCGACCATGGTGCGCAGCGGCCGCGGGCGCAGCGGCGGGATCGGCGCCGCCATGCCCTCGCGCGGGGCGAGGGTGCCGCGCGCGTAGCCGCTGCGGTTGAGGGACTCGGCGAACAGCGTGTAGGCGCGATCGGACTCAGGGCGGACGATCACGTCATAGGTCTCGGCCACGGCGATCTGGAACTCGTCGATCTCGACCGGCTCGACGTTCTGGCCGTCCGCCTGCACCACCGTCATCGGCAGCCCTGGAAGGCGCACGTTGAAATAGCTCATGGTGGAGGCGTTGATGACTCGGAGCCGCACGCTTTCGCCGGGCGTGAACAGGCCGGTCCAGTTCGTCTCGGGGCCGTGGCCGTTGATCAGATAGGTGTAGACGGCGCCGGTGATGTCGGCGATGTCGGTGGGGTCCATCCGCATCCGGCCCCACGCATCGCGGTCCTTGAGCGTCGCGCCAAGACCCGCAGTGGCGATGTCCTCGAAAAAGTCGCCAACAGTGCGTTTCTGGAAGTTGTAGTAGTGACTCATCTTCTTGAGCTGGGCGAACACCCGGTAGGGGTCCTCGAACATCCAGTCGGAAAGCACGATGACGTGCTCGCGGTCGTACGCGAACGGGTCGGGATTTGCCGGATCGATAATCATCGGTCCGTAGTGGCCGAGCTGTTCCTGAAGCCTGGTGTGGCTGTGGTACCAGTAGGTGCCGTACTGCTTGACGGGATACTCATAGGTGAACGTGCTGTTGGCGCGGATTCCGGGAAAGGACACTCCCGGCACGCCGTCCATTTGGAATGGCAGCAGAATCCCGTGCCAGTGGATCGAGGTATCCTCCGGAAGGCGGTTGTGCACGCGGATGGTCACCGTCTCGCCCTCCTTGAAGCGCATGAGGGGCCCGGGAACGCCGCCGTTGAGAGTGATGGCGGAGCCGGTACGACCGTCGATCGTGATCGGCGTCTCGGCGATGGTGAGGTCGAATTCATGCGGACCGGTGCGGGGACCGGAGGCCGGCACGGCGCCGGCCACATTGCGCGCCCAGGCCGGAAGCAACCCTTGAGCCGCCAGCAGCAGGCCGGCGGTCGACGCCGTCTTCAGCATGCGTCTTCTCGTAATCATGTCAGTCGCCGCCCTTTCGTATCGTCATGTCCGCTTTATTCTCGAGCGCTTGGCGCCAATGATCTCGAGGCGGACAGAATTGGTTCCGGCTGACGCAACCGTTTGGCCCTTGGCCGCCCCACCGGCATCGCTTGCAGACCGGCCACGCCGGAACATATCTAAAACTCGAGTAACCGCAGAAACTTAGGGGTCTTGCGTTGCCGCGCCAAGGGACGCCGGATCCTGTCGGATCGGAGAGGTGTCACCATGAATCTCGAGAAATATACCGAGCGCTGCAAGGGGTTTCTGCAGTCGGCGCAGACCCTGGCGCTGCGCAGCAATCATCAGCAGTTGACGCCGCTGCACCTTCTCAAGGTGCTGCTGGATGACAAGGAAGGCTTGGCCGCGAACCTGATCCGCGCCGCCGGCGGCGACCCGGCGCGGGCGCTGAAGGGGACGGAGTTGGAACTCGGCAAGCTGCCGCAGGTTTCCGGCGGCTCCGGTCAGGTCTATCTGGCGCCGGAAGGCGCGCGTCTGTTCGATCAGGCGGAGCAGATCGCCGAAAAGGCCGGCGACAGCTTCGTCACCGCCGAGCGGCTGCTGCTGGCGCTGGCGTTGGCGGCAGGGACGCCGGCGGCCAAGGTGCTGGCCGAAGCCGGTCTGACCCCGCAGAACCTGAATCGCGCCATCGAAGAGCTGCGCAAGGGGCGCTCGGCGACCAGCGCCACTGCCGAAGACACCTACGACGCCCTCAAGAAATACGCTCGCGATCTGACTGCCGCAGCCGCCGACGGCAAGCTCGACCCGGTCATCGGCCGGGACGAGGAGATCCGCAGGACCATTCAGGTCCTGTCGCGGCGCACCAAGAACAATCCCGTCCTGATCGGCGAAGCCGGCGTCGGCAAGACCGCCATCGTCGAGGGGCTCGCACAGCGCATCGTCAAGGGCGACGTGCCGGAAACGCTGAAGGACAAGCGTCTGATGGTCCTCGACCTCGGCGCCCTGGTCGCCGGCGCCAAGTTCCGCGGCGAGTTCGAGGAACGGCTCAAGGCGGTGCTGTCGGAGGTGTCGGCCCAGGAGGGCGATATCGTCCTGTTTATCGACGAGATGCACACCATCGTCGGCGCCGGCGCCGCCGAGGGGGCGATGGACGCATCGAACCTGCTGAAACCGGCGCTCGCCCGTGGCCAGTTGCACTGCATCGGCGCGACCACCTTGAACGAATACCGCAAGCATGTCGAGAAGGACGCGGCGCTGGCGCGGCGCTTCCAGCCGGTGTTCGTGTCGCAACCGACGGTCGAGGACACTATCTCGATCCTCCGCGGTCTCAAGGAAAAGTACGAGTTGCACCACGGGGTGCGCATCACCGATGCCGCCACCGTTGCCGCTGCGACCTTGAGCAACCGCTACATTGCGGATCGATTCCTTCCCGACAAGGCCATCGACTTGATGGACGAAGCGGCGTCTCGCCTGCGCATGGAAGTGGATTCCAAGCCCGAAGAGATTGACGAACTCGACCGCCGAATCATCCAGCTCAAGATCGAGCGCGAAGCCTTGAAGAAGGAGACCGACCGGGCGTCCCACGACCGCCTCGAGAAGCTGGAGAAGGAACTGGCCGAGCTGGAGTCGCGATCCAACGAGCTGACCGCCCAATGGCGCGCCGAAAAGGAAGCCATGGCCGGCGCCACCAAGCTCAAGGAGGAGTTGGAGCAGGCGCGCTTCGAGGTGCAGAAGTGCCTGCGGGACGGCCAGTACGAGAAGGCGGGGCAGCTCCAGTACTCCGTCATTCCCGGACTGGAAGCGAAGATCAAGGCCGCCGAAGAGGTCGAGCAGCACCGCATGCTCGAAGAAGCGGTGACCGCCGAGCACGTCGCGTCGGTGGTGTCCCGCTGGACCGGTATCCCGATCGACAAGATGCTGGAGGGCGAGAGGGAGAAGCTGCTGCAGATGGAGAACAATCTCCGCAAGCGCGTGGTCGGCCAGGACGAGGCGCTGACTGCGGTCGCCCAGGCCGTGCGCCGGTCGCGGGCAGGCCTGCAGGACATCAACCGGCCGATCGGCTCGTTCCTGTTTCTCGGTCCCACCGGCGTCGGCAAGACGGAGTTGTGCAAGGCGCTGGCGGAGTTCCTGTTCGACGACGAGACGGCGATGGTCCGTGTCGACATGTCGGAGTACATGGAGAAGCACTCGGTCGCCCGCCTGATCGGCGCGCCGCCCGGTTACGTCGGCTACGACGAGGGTGGTGCCCTGACCGAGGCGGTGCGCCGCCGGCCGTACCAGGTCATTCTGTTCGACGAAGTGGAAAAGGCGCACTCGGATGTCTTCAACGTCTTGCTGCAGGTGCTCGACGACGGGCGGCTGACGGACGGGCAGGGACGCACGGTCGATTTCCGCAACACCATGATCGTGCTCACCTCGAACCTCGGTGGCGACATTCTCGCCCACCAGGCCGAGGGGCACGACTCGGAGGAGGTGCGCGATCAGGTAATGGCCTTGGTTCGTGGCGCTTTCCGCCCGGAGTTCCTGAACCGGCTCGACGAAATCATCCTGTTCCACCGGCTGTTCCCGGAGCATTTGGATACCATCGTCGAGATCCAGTTGCAGCGCCTGAAGTCGCTGCTCGCCGACCGCAAGATCACGCTCGACCTCGATCCGGCGGCGGTCGCGTGGCTGGCGCGGCAGGGCTACGATCCGGTTTACGGCGCCCGGCCCCTGAAGCGGGTGATCCAGCGCCACCTTCAGAACCCGCTGGCCAGCCTGATCCTGGAAGGGCGCCTGGCGGAGGGGGAGACCGCCCACGTGTCGGCCGGCGACGGCGGCCTGGTCATCAACGGTGTCCGGGCGGAGGCGGCATAGGGAGGATATTCGCGCTGATGGTTCGGCGCGCTTGCCCATGCTGAGCATGGCGAAAGGCGGGATGGTTACCGTGTCCGCGACCAGGGGCCGCGGTGGCGGGGTGGGCGGGTGAGCCACAAGGCGATCGCCAGGCCGGCGACGAAGCCGCCGATGTGCGCCCACCAGGCGATGCCGCCGCCGGCCGCGCCGCCGCCGAACGTCGTCCAGCCGCCGAGGATCTGAAACGC
Source organism: Rhodospirillales bacterium (assembly GCA_016710335.1). Taxonomy (NCBI): domain Bacteria; kingdom Pseudomonadati; phylum Pseudomonadota; class Alphaproteobacteria; order Rhodospirillales; species Rhodospirillales bacterium. Next base: position 2,453 of record JADJXQ010000007.1, on the reverse strand, counting down.
GAACCAGATGCCGGTAAAGACCAGCGCCGGCAGGTGGAACACGAGCGGAAAGACGAAGAAGATCGGCTGGATGACGGCGACCTTGGCGCGCGGGTGCATCAGCGCGAAGCCGCCGAGCAGTCCGGCGATCGCGCCGGAGGCGCCCAGCACCGGCACGGCTGAATCGAGGTTGAAGGCGAGGTGGGCGACGCTGCCGGCGACACCGCAGACGAGGTAGAACAAGAGGAAGCGCCAGGGGCCGAGGCGATCCTCCACCGGCAGACCGAACAGCCACAAGGTCCACATGTTGACGATGAGGTGCAGGGCATCGCCGTGCATGAAGGTGTTGGAGATGACCGGGAGAAAGTTGGTCGGGTCGAGGCCGTAGGCGCGCGCCACGGCGGGATGACCGTACACCGCGGGGATCAACGCGTAGCTCATGATGAACTCGCGCGCCGCGCGCGGCGCCAGTCCGAGTTGCAGAAAATAGACGCCGATGTTGACGACGATCAGACTCATCGTCACGACCGGCGAAGCGTTGGCGGAAACCGTTGTGCGGAACGGGAACATGACGCCCCAGCCTACGCGGCGGAGTCCGCAGCCGCAACACGCGCCGCTCAGGCCGACCCGGCTCGGGTCGGCGCTCGGCGTTCGAAGCAGACGGCGCGCTGCGGCCTACAGCCCTGCCAGCAGCGACTTCGGACGCGGGGTCGGAGCGGGCGGCATCGACGCAGGAGGTCGGGCCGCCGCGCGCAAATCGCTGTCGGTGCTTTCGAGCGCTACCGCGCCGGCGCCCGGCACGAGGGAGGCGAGGTGGCGTTCGCTGTCGGCGACCAGCGCTTGGAACCGCTCGCGGGCGCGGCCCGTCAACGCGCGGCCGGGCAGTCGCTTCAGAGTGGCCGGGTCGATCTGCCGGCCGTTCAGCGACACCTCGTAATGCAGGTGCGGACCGGTGCTGCGCCCGGTGCTGCCGACATAACCGATAACGTCGCCCTGCTTGACCCGGGAGCCACGGCTGAGACCGCGCGCGAAACCATTCATGTGGGCGTAGGCGGTGGCGTAGCCGGCGTTGTGTTTGATGCGGATGTACTTGCCGTAGCTGCCCTTGCGGCCGATTTCGGTGATGCGGCCATCGCCGGCGGCGAAGATCGGCGTGCCGGTCGGCGCGGCAAAATCGATGCCGCGGTGCATGCGGTTGTATCCGAGGATCGGGTGCCGGCGCATGCCATAGCCGGACGACAAACGCGCTCCGTCGACCGGGGTCCGCATCAGGGCCTTGCGGGCGCTACGTCCATCGGCATCATAAACGTCGACGACGCCATCGTCAGTGGTGAAGCGATACAGGACCTTGCGCTCACCCTTCACCGTCAGTGCCGCGGCCACGACGCGGCCGGCGCCGACGCGCGTACCGTCCTCGGATGTCAGTTGCTCGAACAGCACCTCGATCCGGTCGCCGCGCTGGACGTCCCGCTGAAAATCTACATCCCAGGCGTACATCTTGAGGACCTCGGCAAGCACCGACGTCGGGATCCCGACTTGCTGGCCCGCCGCGAAGAGGCTGGAGCGAATTGTCGCCGCCGCCCCATAGCCGGATCGAGACACCGGGACCATGTCCGTAAAGGCGACGAAGCCGCCATCGTGCACGCGCCGCACCCCGACCTCGGCGGGAAAGCGGCTCGCCAACCGCAATCCGGACAGGCGCGCCGGCTCGCCCGCGGCCATGGGTTCGAGATCGATGGTAATGTTCTGGCCGACCCGAATGCGGCGCGGATCGAAGAGGCCGCGGAGCGCGGCGATCGCGGCCTGCGCATCATCGCGACCGACGCCCAGGTCCTCCAGGACGCCCGTCAACGTATCGCCGCGGCTGAGCCGGTGAACGCGTTGCGCTTCCGGCTCCCCGGCGGCCGGTGCGTCGTACATTTCATTCTCATCCACGCCATCTTCGCCGAACGGCTCGGAACGTTGCTCGGCATCGAGATCGGCGGGCGACGCACCCTCCGGGACGTCCGCCGGGTTGGCGTCACCGTCAGCGCCCGGGAGGGAGAGCGCGGCGGCGATAGGCGGTTGAGATACGGACGGCCATGCGGGCGTCGAATGGACGGAATTGACGGCAGTCGACGCCGATGCGCAGAGAACGGTACCGGTCGCGAAGGCGCCCACGGCTGCGCGCTTCCAGAAGGGGAAACAGCGCCCCGGGCGGAGCTTTGAGACGTCAGTCAGGATCCCACTCCTCACGGCGATCATGGTGCAGAAAGACCTGAGGGTGATGCCGGGGCCGCTCTCCGATGTCAACCGTCTCAGGCGGGAATCTCCTCCTTCCATCGCAACCTGTGCTTCCAAGAACTTTAAGTACCCCGTACGGGCTACTATGCCTACTACGATCAATGCTTTCGTCGACCATAGGGATACTTCACCAAGATTTTATTAAGACCGAGTGTTTGACGGCGCGCGACTCGGCTGATACGCGTTTTGAA